>DATKYS010000137.1 GCA_035528375.1 bacterium | reverse complement strand
CGGTTATCCGATAGGTGGAGTCCGCGAGGTTCGCCACCTCGGCGTAAGTGCCGAAGGTCGAGTCCGTGCCCCACCACAAAGTGAAGGTGTCGAAGTCCGGAACCACCGTGTCGTCCCAGTCGAGCGTCGGCGTCAGCGTGTCAACCACCGAACCGCCAGCCGGGCTCACAAGGTGGAAGTACGGGCAGACATCAATAGACGCCAGGGTGGGGGCAACATTGGGGTTGGTAGTGATTAGATCCACCCGGTACTGCAGGTAGCCCCGCATCATCGGGTACACATCGCCCAGGTCGGCGCCCCAGTCAACGTCCATCCACGAGCCCATGCTGCCAGAGTCGTCCGAGAGCCGAATTGACATCACGACGCTCGTATCGCTCGGCGTGGCCGCGCTCCAGAGAAGCCAGCCCATCTCGGTCTCGTCCGTCACGTCCAGGATCGAGGAGTTCAGTCTGCCCGATTCGTTGTAAACGAAGGGATTCCACCAGGCGATCTCGTTATCGAAACCGGCGCCGCTGACGATGTCACACAACCCGTCACCGCTGACGTCACCGGCGCTGACGTACCAGGCCCCCCGGAAGTCATCGGTCTGAACGTACTCAACCAGACTCAAACCGCTACCGTCGGTGTTCTCCCACCAGACGACCGTGTTGCCGCCGATGCCGCAGGCGACGATATCGTTATCCGAATCGCTATCCATGTCAACGGCCAGGATCGCGTTGGCTCCGTTGAAGTCGTCGGAAACGGCATGTTCCGTCCACGCGGAGCCGTCGCCACTGTCGTTGGACCACCAGGCGAGCTTGTCTCCGACGAGCGCCGTGGCAAGGATATCCATATCGGAATCCCCGTCCATGTCGGCCGCGTATACCGCGCTGGCGCCCTCGAAATCGGCGGTCAGGGTGTGCTTCGTCCAGGCGGTGCCCGCGCCGTCGTCGTTGGAGTACCAGGCCACCTCGTTGAGGGTCTTGGCCGCGGCCACGACGTCTAAATCGTTGTCCCCGTCCACGTCGGCGGCATAGACGTGCTCGGCCCCGGTGAAATCGGCGTCGATTGTGTTTGAGGTCCAGGCCGAGCCGTCGCCGTTGTCGTTGGAGAACCAGTAGACGGTGTTATTCTTGCCGTCGGTGACGAAGACGTCCACGTCATCGTCGCCGTCCACATCCGCCGCGGAAACCGACGTACCGGCCCCCAATCCCCCGATCGAGTGATTAGTCCAAGTGGTCCCCGCGCCGTCCGCGTTTTCTATCCATTTCACCGACCCGCTGAACTGGAGGGTAATGGCGCAGAATACGTCCAAGTCGCCGTCGTCATCCACATCAGCCACGTCCAGGTGCTGAACTCCTGAATAGTCGCTTAGAATGGTGTTCTCCGTCCACGACGTACCCGCTCCGTCCACGTTCTCCCACCAGAGCACGACACCCGCGAACTCGGACGCGGAAAGGATGTCTAAATCTTCGTCTTCGTCAATATCGACGAAAAGGACGAAAACGACGCCATTGGCGGCATCGGACACCAGGAACTTACTGGGGTTGCAGGTTGGGCTGAGGTAACCCGGCCTACTCCAGTTCATCGTCCAGGAGGCGCTGAACGTATTGCCCCAGTCGGTCACCGGACCGAGCACGCCGTCTCCGCCGGACCAGTCGGTCTGCGAGGTCTCGAGCGCGGATGTGGAGAAAATCAGCCCCACAAGGATAAACAAAGTTAAGCCAACACGTCTCATGGTTCCTCCTCTGATAATACCTTTACACGCAAAACAACATAGCACGAAAATTACTAAAAGAAAAGATGCTTGGCACACCTTTTCTTTTCTCCAGATAAATCGAGCCTAACGGCTGATTACGAGTCGTTCGGTCAGCGAGCCCGCGCTCGTTTCCAGGCGGTAGAGGTAGACGCCGGAGGGCATGTCGCCGCAGGACCAGGAAACCTCGTGACGGCCGGCGGTCAGCTCCGAGTCAACCGGCGTCGCAATCCTCCGGCCCGATAAATCGTAAACCGATAGCACGACGCGGCCGTCGGCGGGCAGGGAGTAGACTAAGTTGACGGTGTCCCGCGACGGGCTGGGATAGGCGGCGTAGAGAACGAGAGTAAACGTTTCCTCGGGGACCGAGACCGCCTCTGTCGGCCCGAAGCGGCTGACCACGCCTTCCGCGTCAATGACCTCCAGCCAGTAGGTGTAACTCCCGCCGGCCTCCACGTCCCGGTCCAGGTATCTCGACGAATCGCCGGGCAGATTGCCGGAAATCATCTCCGGCTCACCGATGCCCCGCAGGACGCGCACCCCGGCCGGTTCCCCGCCCGAGAGGCGCCAGTTGACCAAAACGCCCTCGTCGGTCGAGCCCGCGCCGAAATCGGCAAGATCAATCCCACCGCCCAGGTCAACATCGAAGTACCAGTCCAACTCCTCGGCCCAGTACTCCCCGCCCTCCGAGTCCAGTGATTTCACCCGCCACCAGACGCGTGCCCCGTCCTCGATGCCCCCCGTTATCGTATACTCCGATTCGCCAATATCCGTGACCTCGTTGTAAGTTAAAAAGTCCGGGTCTGTCCCCCACCAGAGGGTGTACGATTCCAGGCCGGGTATCTCTTGGTCCTGCCAGTCGAAGGTCAGGGGAAAGGCGTACACGACATCGCCTTTTTCGGGGCTCAGGAGGTGGAAGAGCTCCGCGTAGAAGTACCAGTCCATCTCGACGGCCCAGTTCTCGCCGCCCCCCTCGTCAACCGATTTAACCCGCCAGTATATGCGGTCCCCGTCCTCGATTCCGCCCAGTATCGTATACTCGGATTCGGGGATGCCGGTCACCTCGTTGTAGGTTTCGAAGTAGTAATCGGTCCCCCACCTCAGGGTGTAACTCTCGAGGTCGGGGTCGGGGGAGTCCTCCCAGTCCAACAGCGGCGTCGCCGTCTCGACGTCCTCAGCAAATTCAGGTTTCTGCAAGTGAAAGTTGTAAAGGGAGTACCATGCGAATTTAAGAGTATGGTTTGTTAAATCGAAATACGCGATGCTTGGGTAGTCGGAAGAGTCCAGCGCAAGGGAGGGGTACCGGCCCACGTCCCCCTCCGAGTCCACGGTCTCGATCTGCCATTCGGCGCCATCCCAGCGTGCGTATTTGAGATTCCGGCTATCGAAATCACTATAAGAGATGTGGGGGTAACCGGAGTCGTCCAGCGCCAGGGAGGAGAAGCAACACTCCCCCGAGTCCAGGGTCTCTATCTGCCAGGCAGCACCATTCCAGTGGGCGTATTTGAGATTACCGTTTGTGTAATCACAATAAGATATGTGGGGGTAGTCGGAGTCGTCCAGTGCCAGGGAGATGTAGTAACTAATACCCTCTGTGTCCACGGTCTCAATTTGCCAGCTCGAGCCGTCCCAGCGGGCGTACTTCAAGTAATCGTTATCCGTGTCGCAATACGAGATATGTGGGTAGTCGGAGGAGTCCAGCGTCGAGGAGGAGAAGCTGCCTACGTCACCCTCCGAGTCTACCGTCTCTATCTGCCAAGCGGCGCCGTCCCACCGAGCGTATTTCAGTTCACCGTTGAATTCATCGTAATACGAAATGTGGGGGTAATCGGAGGAGTCCAACTCCAGGGAGGTGTATTTACCCACGTCATCAGTCGAGTCCACCGTCTCCAGGTTCCACTGCGCCCCGTCCCAGGAGGCGTACTTCAGGTCGTCGTTGGTGTCGTCGTAGTAGGAGATGCGGGGGTGGTCGGAGGAGTCCAGTGCTAGGGAGGTGAATTTACCCACGTTATCCGTCGAGTCCACCGTCTCGATGCGCCAGCTCGAGCCGTCCCAGCGTGCGTATTTTAAGTTCTTCTCAGTATCATTAAAATATGAGATATGTGGGTAGTCGAAGGAATCCATAATCAGGGAGGTGTACATGAATGTGCATCTCGACGAGTCCACGGCCTCGATGCGCCACTCGCCGGCCGAGGAGACAGACGCCAGGACCAGGAGGATTACCGTTGGATGAAAGGCTTTCATGATACAACCACCTGTTTTACTCTCCCTAGACGTAAGTAATATAACCCAGAAATAATCAAGCGTCAAGGCTTGCACGAAAATTTCTTGCAAGAAAGTCACATTTATCCGCTACCGGGTCTTGACAGGCATGAATGTTTGGGCTAATAAATACTCAGGGTTTCCCTGAAAGTACAATTCACGCCAGAAATGGAGAACGTGATGAAAACGCTGTACATAGTGCTTCTCGCCGTTATCGCCGCCGGCGTAGCCTCCCTGGTGGCCTGCTCCGACGCCGTCTCTACGGGCGACGAGGTAAAACCGCTGGCCCACGACGCGGACAAGGTGTACGGAATAGTCTATGAGGGCGGTACAAAGATCCCAGTGAAAGGGGCCCCGGTGTTCGTTTGCAAAAGGGAGTCGGAAGAGGACGACTGGATTGACATCGACAACGTAAGCACCGACAAGTATGGCTACTACGAGTTCGACCCCCTGTTGTACGGCTGGCCCTCTGGTTGGTTCGGCAAGGTTGACTGCACAAACGACTTAAAAACCGGAGAAACACGATTTGGTTTTCCGCTGCAAGGACCGGTTCATGCGGATATTCATTTGTACTAGGGGGGCAGACTAAATTTACTGACACATCCTGAGAAAAGATTAGGCGGGGAACAACCCCGCCTTTTTTTAATCACTTCTGACCCGGCTCACTGGCTGTAATCGTAGAACCCCTTGCCGGACTTGCGGCCCAGGCGGCCGGCGGCCACCATCTTGCGCAGCAGCGGGCAGGGGCGGTACTTGGAATCGCCCAGCCCCTCGTGGAGAACCTCCATGATGTCCAGGCAGACGTCCAGGCCGATGAGGTCGGCCAGGGCCAACGGTCCCATGGGGTGGTTCATCCCCAGCCGCATCACGCCGTCAATCGCCTCGGGGGTGGCCACGCCCTCCATGACGGCGTACACCGCCTCGTTGATCATCGGCAACAGGATGCGGTTGGAGACGAAGCCGGGGAAGTCGTTGACCTCGATGGGCTCCTTGCCGAGCTTTTTGGCGAGCTCGACGACGGCGCCCAGGGTCCCGTCGTCGGTGTCCAGGCCGCGGATGACCTCGACCAGCTTCATCATGGGTACGGGGTTCATGAAGTGCATGCCGATGAACTTTGCCGGGCGCTTGGTGTAGCCGGCCAGCTCGGTGATGGGGATGGTGGAGGTGTTGCTGGCGAAGAGGGTATCAGGGCCGCAGACCCCCTCCAGCTTGGCGTAGAGGTCCTTCTTGACGCCCCGGTCCTCGAAGATGGCCTCGATGACCAGGTCGGCGCCGGCGCAGTCCCCCAGGTTCGTGGAACCCTTGATGTGCCCGAGGGTGGCCTGCTTGTCGGCCTCGGTTATCTTCTCCTTCTTCACCATGCGGTCCAGGTTCTTTGTTATGGAGGCCAGGCCTCTGGTTACCATGTCGTCGCTCGTGTCCACCATAACGACGTCGTAGCCGCTCTGGGCGGCGACGTGGGCGATGCCGTTGCCCATCGTCCCGGCGCCGATGACGGCGATTTTCTTGATGCTCATGGGCTGCTCCAATGGGTTGGTGTTTCTTGTGGAAAAGGGGAACGACGCGAGCCCGTCAGATACCGGCGGACTCGTCGTACTCGGAAAAGTAGCCGAAGAGCGGCTTGGCGTCCTTGGGCGAGGCGGCGAGGAGCTTCTCGTTGGCGGTGCGCAGGCGGAAGGATATGACCTTGACCACCCGCACGGTGATTTTCAAGGACGCGATGGGGTCGGTCTCCATGAGCTTCAGGAAGTCGTCACGCCCCAGGGTCAGGAGCTCGGTGTCGGAGCCGGCCACGACGGGGGCCGAGTGGGGCCCGCCGTCGAAGAGGCTCATCTCGCCGAAAAAGTCGCCGGGCCGCAGCACGGCCAGGATGAGGGGGTCGGTCTCGGGCCGCTCCTTGATGACCCGGACCTCGCCCTCGACGATTAAATAGAGCCCCTTGCCGGCCATGTTCTCCTCGACGATGCGCTGACCGGCGGTGAACCGCTCGCGCTGGAGGTGCTCCGACAGGAAGCAGAGCTCCTGCTCCTCCAAGGATTCAAAGAACTGGAACTTTTTCAGGGCGTCTATGGCGTTCATGGAATCCCCCGCAGGTTTAAGCGACAGAATCATAACAAAAAGAGCGCCCTTTGGCACCCCTTGACCTCGCGCCGGGCGGCGTCCTATCATCTCCCTCCATTGACCGCCATCGGGGTCCGTCATGCTGCAGAGGCTCTTATACGCCTTCATTCTGTTTCTCGCCCGTATCGCCTGCCACGCGCTCCTGCGGCTCCGTTTGCTGGGGCGCGGGTTCATCCCGAAAAAAGGGCCGCTCATCGTCGCCGCCACCCACTCCAGCTTCGCCGACCCCGCCGTGGCCTCGGTTGTGGTGTCCAGACCCGTAACTTTTATGGCCAAGGCCTTCCTCTTCGAGCCGTTCTTCTTCGGCTGGCTGATCCGCAACCTGGGCGCCTTCCCCCTGGAGACGGATTCGGAGGTGGGGGCGGTCAAGCTTTCCCTGAAACTTTTGCGCGAGAACCGGGCGGTGCTGATTTTTCCCGAGGGGACGCGGATCCGCCGGGACGGCCTCGGCCGGCCCCACCCCGGCGTGGGGTTAATCGCCGGCTGGAGCGGCGCGCCGGTCCTGCCCGTGTACATCCACGGCAGCCACGACGCCCTCACGGACGTTTTTCGGGGGAAACCGCCCCGTGTGAGGGCCTACATCGCGCCGCCCTTGACCATCGAGCCCCCGCCCAGGGGTGCTGACAAACAGGCGTGGTACGAGGCCGCGAGCGGGCGGGTGATGCACGAGATCGCCCGGATGCGAAACTGGTGCCTCCGAGAGCTGGGGCTCCCACATGAGCCTTACGGCACTTTCGTAACCGACGAAAAACCGGACCGCCCGTCGCCCGGCGAGAGGTGGAGCATCAACTGACGCGGAGGATGCGTTGTCCCCCTGGCTCCAGACCCTTTTCATCTCCATGGCGCCCATCGTGGAGCTCCGCGGCGGCCTGCCCTGGGGACTGGCGCACGGGCTGCCGTGGTGGGAGGCGTACACCGCCGCGGTCATCGGCAACCTCCTGCCGATCATCCCCCTGCTCCTGTGGCTGGACCCGGTCAGCGGGTGGTTGCGTCGGAAATGGGGCTGGGCCGACCGCTTCTTCTCGTGGCTCTTCAGCCGCACCCGCCGCCGGGGCACCATCGTTGAGAAGTACGAGGCCCTGGGCCTCCTCTTGTTCGTGGCCATCCCGCTGCCCGTCACCGGAGCCTGGACGGGCGCCGCCGCGGCTTTCATCTTCGGCATCCAGAACCGATACGCCTTCCCGGCGGTCATAGGCGGGGTGCTACTCGCCGGGGTCATCGTCAGCCTGGCGTACTACGGCGTCATCGGCACGGCCGACCTTTTCTTCGGCGGATAATGACCCGAGCCGGGGTTGAAAAAGGCGGTGTGTGGCGGTACAATACCCCCGCTTCAACGACCCGGCCGCCCGCCGCGGCCTTAAAAAAATTTTCTCCGGTCGGGGCGTAGCGCAGTCTGGTAGCGCACCTGGTTCGGGACTAGGGGGTCGGAGGTTCAAATCCTCTCGCCCCGACCACCTTTAAAGAGGTTTCCCATGGGGGACCTCTTTTTGCGGTTGATTCGTATGCTCGTCATCACCTCAAACGCGGGGGCCGTTGTTGCGAAGCGGAGGCTGGAATTGGGGCGGTGCAGATTTGTTTAAACTAGTCCGTTTCAGTCAGGAATAGTTCAGGTTTTCATGCAGGAGACAACTCCTTGATTTAAAACGCCTTAACTGAAGGATACCGTCGGGGGACCCGTTCGTGCTTCTCCCAGGGGATGGAAAACCTGCACCCTTTTTGTCACGAGCGGGGCTTACGAATTTCCGCTCAACTTGAAATTCGGTTTATTATCAAGAAGATACATCCATTCTTGACTCCCGCCCTAACGACGGCACGCCCTTTGCTTTACCCAGCTAAAAAAACGGCGCTTTCTATTACCCCGGTTCACCAACCTCGAAACCCGCTTCCCACCCAGGGAGTCTAAGGTTGCGAGGG
Source organism: bacterium (assembly GCA_035528375.1). Classification (NCBI taxonomy): domain Bacteria; species bacterium. Next base: position 105,665 of record DATKYS010000137.1, on the reverse strand, counting down.
ACGGAACCACCGGGCGCAGACGGTGGACCCACCTATTTTCATATCCGCAACCGCCCGTCATCAGCCGTTCTACGGCACCCAACACAGGTGGAAGAATTTCCTTGAAAAAGCGGGATAAACCGTTTATACTAGTCTGTGTTATTTTAAAATGAAACAGTTTAAATTTAACTATTTGACAATTAAACATTTCTGGTATTCCATTTAAAAAGCCCTGGACCATGAACGATAAAAGCTCACCCTACGCCGAGATAGCCGTCCTCGCCCTCCTGGCGGAATCACCGCGCTACGGCTACGAGATAGACACCGAGATCAAAAACCGCGGGATCAACCACTGGGGAAAACTGGGCATCTCCTCCATCTACTACCTGTTGAACAAGCTCGAAAAAACGGGATACGTGACCTTCGAGTACCAAAAAGAGGGCAAGTACCCCACGCGCAAGGTCTACTCCATCACCCCGGCGGGTCGGACCGTCCTCGAGGAACAGCTCTTCAGCATGCTCCGGTCCCGGGGCGACAGGCTGCGACCCATGATCGGCATCGCCTTCATCCACGTCCTCCCCAAGGAAACGGCCCTCGAGGCCCTTCGTGAGCTGCAGCAGCGGACGGTGGAGATGGAGGAGCACTACAAAGAGCACGTCCTGAACATCGCCGAGCGTTACCCCTTCCCCTCCAGCCGGGCGCTGATGAAGCTCTGGGGCGAGAACATCGAGTACATGCACCTCTGGCTGCGTAAGCTCTACCGGGAGCTCGAGGCGTACCCCTGGCAGCGGTGGGGCGAGGTAGCGACCCGACAGGGCATCATCAAAAACCACCGGGGAGAAAAATAGGATGCGCGTACCGATTCTCTGCCTTTCTTTTTTAATTCCTCTGGCGGCGACTGCCGAGCCGCTGACCACGCTGGACATGGACGAGGCCGTCCGGCTGGCTTTGGAGAACAACCTCGACGTCCGCATCGCCGCGGAGGCCGAGAATTCCGCCGAGGCCGCCGACTGGTCGGCCATGAGCAACTTCTTCCCCCACGTAGCCGCCGGCGTTACCTACCTGAAATATTCGGGGGCCTACCCGACCACCGGGATGAGCGGCTCCAGCGGGTATTCCACCGCCGGTCCGGGCGACCCCTGGTGGGGGATTGACGAGAGCGTTGACGGCCAGGGTGGTCTGCCGGGGGACGTGGACTACGAGAACTTCTCGACGTCCATCACGTTGACGCAGCCCATCTTCAACGGCGGCGCAGTTTATTGGGGCAAGGTCATGGCCGCGGCCGGGGAGGAAATGGCCGAGCTCCAGCTCGTCGCCGCCCGTCAGGCCGCCATTCTCGCGGTCAAGCAGGCCTACCTCGATTCCCTGCGCGCCGACGAGCTCCTCGCCGTCCAGCGGAAGAACCAGGAGAACCTGACCCACCACGTCCAGATCACACAGGTCAACCTCGACGTGGGGCTCGCCTCCCGGGTGGACCTCTTGCGGGCGGAGTCGGAGCTGGCGGCGGCGGAGGGGGAGGTCATCACCGCCCAGAACATCGTCCGGCTCAGCCGGGTCAACCTGGCCGACGTGATCGGTGTCGAACTGGACCGGGAGGTCCGCCTCACCCCCGTAGACGTCGGCGAGCCGACCGGGCCGGCCATCTCCCTGGATGAGGCCCTCGACTATGCCGGGGAGAACAACCCCGGTTTAAAGGCCGTGCGCAAGAGCGAACGCCTGGCCGAGGGCCAATTCGGCCTGGCGTCCAGCGCCTTCTGGCCGAAGATCAACCTCCAGGCGGCCTACGGTTGGGTGCAGGGTGACGACTTCGCTTTCTATGAGGACGACGACTACTGGAGAATAGGCGTATCGGCCAGCCTGGACCTCTTCGCCTCCACCCGGCGGCTGGCCGACGTCGCCCAGGCCCGGGCCGAAGAGCGCAAGACCCGCCTGGAAATCCAGCTGACCGAGCAGGCCATTATGACCGGCGTCGAGGCCGCCTACCTGGGGCTGACGGAGAAGGTCGCCCTGATCGGCGTCTCCGCGAAGCAGCTCGAGGCCGCGGGCGGAGCCCTGGACATCATGGAGCAGATGGCCGCCCAGGGATTGGTGTCCGACGTGGAGGCCGATTACCTGGACATCAACCTGGCCTATCTCATGGCCCGCTTGGGCGAGGTTTCCGCGCGCTACGATTACCTCGTGGCCCGGGAGAACCTGGCCTCGCTCATGGGCGCAATCGAACCCTGAGCTTTTCCAACCACGCGCCAGCCGCGTCACCGTTCTGAGACAAGGGGTTTAAACCCCTTGCCCATCAACAGATCCCGGAAGGAAAAGGATGCGCCACCTAACACCCATCGCCTATGCGCTCCCGTTTTTGTTGCTCGCGGCCTGCGGCGGGGAGCGGATGGTGAGCCCTGAGCAGAGTTACACCGTGTCGAGCGAGGTCGTCGGCACTTCCCACGAGACCATCGAGCGGGACCTGGCCGGGGTCATCCGCGGGGAGATGGAGGCCCTGGTCGCCCCGGAGATAGCGGGGCGCCTGCAGGACATCTACGTCGAAGTGGGAGAGGAGGTCCGCAAAGGCCAGGCCCTGGCCCGGATCGAGGGAACCAGCTACTGGCTCTCTTCGGAGGCGGCCAGGGGCCAGTTCGAGGCGACCAAGCTCCAGCTCAAACAGGCCGAGGACAACTACAACCGTTACAAGCCGCTCCACGACACCGGTTCCATCTCCGCGGCCCAGTGGGAGAACATCTCCAACGCCTACGAGGCGGCGCAGATAAACTACGACGCCTCGCAGGCCGGCTACTACCGCGCCGCGGACACGGCGAGTGAGACGACCATCCGGGCCCCCATCGCCGGCGTCGTCGCCGTGCGCAACTTCGACATCGGCTCCATGGTCGGCCCCAGCTATCAGGTTTTCGAAATCGTCAAGACCGACCCCATGAAGGTGTCCATCGGCGTCAACGAGGAGGACATCGGCACCGTGCTCCCCGCCAGCGAGGTCGAGGTCACCGTGGACGCCTACCCCGACGAGGTGTTCAGGGGGGTCGTCTACAGCATCGGGGTCAAGGCCGATTCCCGCACCCACGCCTTCCCGGTGGAGGTCCGGCTGGAAAATCCCGACGGACGCCTGAAAAGCGGGATGGTGGCCCACGTCCGCCTGCCGATAAAGGACCTGGGCGAGGTGCTGACCATCCCCATCAACGCGGCGGTTAGAATCCAGGAGGTGGATTACGTCTTCGTGGTGAAGGAGGTGGTCGAGGACATACCCATCACGGGAGAGGACGGAAAGCCCGGTCCGTCGGAGCCGACGACGCGGCTGCGGGTCCAGAGACGGGCGGTGACCCTCGGGCCGGAGACCGACCACCGCGTGGTGGTGGTGGAGGGGCTCGAGACCGGGGAGGAGATCGTGACCGAGGGGCAGCAGTTCCTCGAGGACTCGAGCCTGGTCACCATCCCGAACCGTGAAAGCGGCGCGGAAAAGGCGGCGGGGGAGGGCTTGCAGTGAAGATAACGCGGATCTCCTTCGAACGGCCCCGCATCCTCTTCCTAGTGGTCCTTATGGTCATCATCGCGGGCGTCTTCGCCGTTATGACCATCCCCAAGGAGGGGGACCCGGACATCGAGATTCCGGTGGCGTTCATCGTCACCTTCTACCCGGGCGCCGGACCCGACGAGATGGAGACGCAGGTCGCCGAGAAGATCGAGGACGCCATGGTGGACCTGCCGGACCTCGACCGGACCTACTCCTCCATCTCTGAGGGGCTTGCCTTCACCCAGGTCGTGTTCACCACGGACGCCAATCTCGAGGACTCGATCAACAAGGTCCGCGAGCGGGTGGACAAGGTGACCCCCGACCTTCCCGACGGGTGCCAGCCCCCCGAGGTCGTCGAGTTCAGCCTGAGCGACATCCCCGTGATGGTCCTGTCCGTCTCGGCGGAAATGGACCCCCTCACGCTCCGGCAAACCGCCGAGGACCTGGCCGACGAGCTGAAGAAGATACCCGGCGTGCTCGACACAAGCGTCGTGGGCGGCGTGGAACGCGAGATTCAGATTCAGCTCAAGCCCGCCAAGCTCACCGAGTATCAGATTTCCCCCCAACAGGTCGTCGGGGCCATACAGTCCCAACATCTCCAATTACCCGCGGGGACGATCGAGGTCGGCCCCCAGCGCTACCTGGTCCGCGCCATGGGCGAGTTCGACGACCCCGCCCAGATGGGGGAGATAATCGTTGCCGGCTCGACGGGCGCCCGCGTCAGGCTCTCCGAGATAGCCGACGTCGTGGACGGCCCGGCGGAGGTGGCCTCCACCTCGCGCACCAACGGTCGCGACTCGGTGACCATCTCCATCAAGCGCCGTACGAACTCCAACGTACTGGAGACCTCTCAGGCGATAAAACAGAGGCTGGGCATCCCCGGGGAATCCATGAGGGTCACCCTGACCGACGGGCAGAGGGTGGAGCTTCTCCCCACACAGATCCGCAGCCTCTACTTCGCCTCCAGCGACTCGTTCACCATCCAGGTCCGCACGGACGAGGAGGAGCTCGTACCGGTGAGCCGGGGTGAGGTGGCCGACCAGTTGGGCGAGGCCGGGATTGACCCGAGCCGGGTGGCGCCGATTCCGCCGGGGGTGACCCTGGACATCACCTCGGACCAGGCCGACGAGGTGAACGAGAGCCTGGACACGATGACCGGCAATATTTTGCAGGGCGTGTTAATCGTCATCCTGGTCCTCTTCCTCTTCATGGGCCTGCGCACGGCGCTTTTGGTCTCCACGGCCATCCCACTCTCGCTCATGATCGCCATCGCCGTCATATACTTCACCGGCGGCACCCTGAACACCATGACCATCTCGGGGCTCATCCTGGTGGTCGGGATGCTGGTGGACAACGCCATCGTCTCCGTGCAGAACCTCTACCGCCACCTCGAGATGGGCAAGGACCGGAAGACGGCGGCCGTGGCCGCCACCGCCGAGATAGCATACCCCGTCTTCACCTCGACGATGACGACCATCTTCGCCTTTCTGCCCATGCTGATGATGCGCGGGGTAATGGGCAAGTTCATGGGCTACATCCCCATCGCCGTCTCCCTGGCCCTCTTCGCCTCCCTCTTCGTGGGGCTGATCCTGGCCCCGCCCATCGCGGCCAAGTTCATCAAGCTCAAGAAGACGCGGGAGGAGCTGGAGAGCGAGGAGAGCGGCCGGTTCAGGCGCACGCTCGGTCGCATCGGCCTCTGGCTGGGCGAGGTGCTCAACCTGCGCCGGCTGGGGAACTGGTACGAGAGGGTGGTACGCGGCGCCCTGAGGCGCAGGAAGCTGGTCTTTTTCCTCACTTTGGGATCCTTCCTTCTGGTGGTGTCCCTGCCGGCTCTGGGGATACTGAAGGTGGAGCTCTTCCCCTCGGTGGACACGGACTCGATCTACATCAACCTGGAGACCCCCATCGGCACCCCCCTGGATATCACCGACGCCAAGGTGAAGGAACTGGAAAAGATCGTCACCCAGAACGTGCCGGAGATTGATCGTCTGGTGGCTATGAGCGGGGACCAGCCCGGCGGCGGGGGGCACGTCCGCGTCGGCAACTTCTTCGGCATCACCAACACCAACGAGGGCGGGCTCATCATAGACCTCGTCCCCGGCGACGACCGGGAGCGCACCGCCCGAGAAATCCAGGAGGACCTGCGGCCTTACCTGGCCCAGGTGGGGGGTGTGGACGTATCCTTCGCCGAATCCACCGGCGGTCCGCCCACCGGATCGGCCGTAGACATCAAGGTCTACGGGGACAATCTCGACGAGCAGCGGCACATCATGGATCAGCTCATCGCCTTCCTGAAGACGGTACCCGGGGTGCGCGATCCCTACGACGACATCTCCCCTGGAACGCCGGAAATCCAGACCGTTCTCCGCCGCCAAGAGGCCAACCTCCTCGGCTTCACCTCCTCCGACCTGGCCCTCAACCTGCGCTATCTGATCAGTGGGGCGACGGCCGGCGTTTACCGCGAGGGGGACGAGGAGTACGGCATCGTCGTAAAGATACCCAAGGAGCGCCTGGATTCCGTCGGCGACGTGGAGAACCTCTTCGTCGGCAACGCGATGGGCAACCAGGTGATGGTGGGCGACATCGCCCGCATCGAGAACCACGAGGGCATCAGCTCGATCCGGCACTACAACGGCGACCGCGCGGTAACGCTCAAGGCCGACCTCCTTCCCGGCTACAGCCCCGTGGACGTGACCTCCCGGCTCAAGGAGTACGTGAAGGACTCGGTCGTCCTCAAGCCCGGGTACCGTATAGACTTCGAGGGCTCCTACAAGTTCATCCAGGAGAGCTTCTCCGACCTGGGCTTCGCCGCCCTCTTGGCGGTATTGCTGATATTCATCGTCCTCACCCTCCAGTTCCACAGCTTCGCCCAGCCGATCACGGTCATGTCCACCATTCTTTTGGCGTCGGTGGGCGCCATCGCCGGCCTGGTCATCACCGGGAGCACCTTCACCATCGTGGCCTTCGTGGCGATAATCGGCCTGGCGGGCGTCGTGGTGAACGGGGCCATCGTCCTGGTGGACTTCATCAACAAGCGGCGCAAGGAGGGCACGCCCATGCGCGAGGCCATCGTCGAGGCGGGGAAAATCCGGTTGACCCCGATTCTTCTCACCGCCGTCACCACCATCGGGGGCATGTTCCCCCTCGCCCTCTCCGATCCGCAGTGGGCACCACTAGGCTGGGCCTTCATCTTCGGTCTGGCCATCTCCACGGTCCTCACCCTGGTGGTCGTGCCGACCTTCTACTCCTGGCTGGAGGAAGTGAAGATCAAGATCAAGCGGAAGCTCTTCAAGAACTACGTACCCCCGGAGGGCGTCCTGGAGTAAGGGCTCTTTCAACCGAAGCGAGGACTCGTCCTACGGGGCGGCCCCGAGCCGCCCCTTTCCTCGACGTCGGTCTCATCTCCGATGTGGTATAATCGCAGTGGGATAGGGGGTGCTTATGGGTGAGCAGGGGACCTACTGCCCCAAATGCGGGAAGTTCGGCGCCACGGTGGAGGTGGTCACCGTTAACGACGAGGTGAGCATGGTCGTCACCCAATGCGCCAGGTGCGGGACGCGGTTCGAGTGGGCCAAGTTCCGTCCCGCGCACGCCGCCGAGGACCTCGCCCTGCGCACCTGCCCCGTCTGCGGTGCCTCGAACCCGAAAATCCGCGAGGCCGAGAACGAGAAGATAAACGCCGTGGAGTACACCTGCTCCAACTGCAGCTTCCGCGTCGTGCTGGCGCGCAAGAAGGGTAAAAGCTGAAGTTGCCGCCTCATGGAAAGAAGGCCCGCGGGCCTTTTCTTTTTTTGGGTCGGCGCCATCCCCCCGGATTCCGCGAGGCTCGGGCCGGGGCGAGGTTCATTCTCCCTCTCCCCGTGGAAGGCCTGCAAGGCACGGGATTAAAGGTGAGGGCTACCTTTGATAAACGCGGCGGGGACTGAAGTCCCCGCCCTACATTCGGCGTAACGTGCCTTGGCGTTATTAGTGCCGACCAGGCGGCCCACCGGGGCTCAAACCGGCAGCCGAGGTATCAGTAGATGACGCCCAGCTCGTCCAGCCTTTTCTTGGCTATCTCGGCGAAGGGACCGGTGGTTTTCACGCGCAGGGCCTGGGTGTAGGCACCGGCGGCCTCGTCGGCCATCCCCCGCTTCTCGTAGAGAAGACCGAGGTGGACGTAAGCCTCGATGCGCGCCGGGTCTTGCTCGACGGCGTTCCTGAAGGCCTCTTCCGCCTCATCGGCATTTCCGCGGGCGTCGAGGGCCAGACCGAGCCCGTCGTAAGCCCGCCCCAGTTCGCCGCCCAGGCGGATGGCCTCCCGGAAACTCGTCTCGGCGGAACCGTAATCCTTCAGGGCCAGTTGCACGTAGCCCAGGTTGGCCTGGATCACCGGGTTTGTGGGATTGAGGTCGGCCATCCGGCGGAGGTAGCCGTGGGCCTCGGACCAGCGCGCCTCGGAGGTGGCCAGGCCCGCCGCGGCGTTCAGGGCATCGAAGTGGGACGGGTTGCGCTCCAGGGCGGCGTCGTAGTACTTGGCCGCCTTGACCGTATCGCCCCGGGCCTCGAAGGTCCGCCCGATCCAGAAGAAGGGATCGGCCAGCTTGGGCAGATCCAGCGCCGCTTCCTTGAATTTGCCCTCCGCCAGCTCGTACTCGCCGGTCTCGAAGAGCTCCTTCCCCTCCTTCATGGCCTCCTCGGCGGCGATGGTCTTGAAGAGGTCGAACCCGACCAGGAAGGGGGATAGAAGCACAACAATCAGAACCAACACTATCGTCGAGCGTCTCATCTTCGCCCTTTTCACTTCAGGATCAGGGTGTCAAAGTAAATTTCGCCGGAGTCGTGCTCCCCGGTGGGCAGAACCACCAGGTAGATGCGAGTCAGCGCCAGGGGCGGATGCCGGCGGGACCCCGCGTCGCGTAGGCCCACCAGGTCCGATTGGTTCAACGTGCACAGGCGCCAGGAGTCCTTCCAGTCCATGCTGGGGGCCAGGTTGCCGACGAACTTCTCCCCCGTCGAGTCCACGAACTCGGCCCGCAGCCAGTGCCCGGACCCGTCGCCGTACACCCAGAGGCTGAGGCTGTCCCAGTTCAGCGGCAGGAGGTGGGCCGTCTGCGCGTAGGCCGCCGCCGTGACGCCGCCCGTGCTCGAGAAATCGTAGACGAGCTTGGCCGCGCAGTCACCGTCGTGGCTGGGCTCATCGTCGTAACTCTGGGTGAGGTAGCCGTCCACCTCGCCCGGATAGCTGGTGAAACCCCAGCCGTCCATGTCCTCGAAATCGGCGATCACCCGGTCCGTGGTGGCGGTGACCTCCGGGGTCTCGGCGAGTTCGACGGGCCGCGACGTGACGGGTATCACGGGGGGCTCCGTCTCCTTCACACACCCCGCTCCGCCCAGAAGTACCATTAGCGCCAGGGTGGCCGTAATCCTACCGTTGCAGTCCTTCATCCGCACTTCGCTCCGGCGTCTCGGGCGGGATTCCCCGGGTAAGGTTACCGCAGAAAAGCGTTTCCATCAAGGGCCTTTTCCCGGCGGGTCGAAACTCTCCGAGAGCGCCCGGACCTCCGGGGAGCGCCCGGCGGGGATGACCAGGAACGCATCCGGGGTGGCCACGACCACGGCGTCCCTCTGTCCCACGAGACAGATTCTCCCCCTGGATTCATTGTAAACCAGGCAGCGCTCGCAGTCGAGAAGGCACGGCTCGGGGGCCCCGGCGGCGTTGACGACGGTGTTCCCCGCCCCGTCCGCGGGGAGGACGCGGTGCAGGCTGGTCCACTGACCCAGATCGTCCCAGGCGAAGTCCGCCGGCAGCATGACCACGTTGTCGGCCCGCTCCAGGACCGCGTAATCCACGGAGATGCGCTCGACCGCGGCGTACGCGGAGCGCAGAACCTCTCCGGACAACGGCCCAGCAAGGCCGGCCAGCGTTTCCAGCGGACGGAAAACCCCGGGCGCGTGCCGTTCGAGGGCCCCGAGGATGACGCCCGCGCGCCAGATGAAAACACCCGAGTTCCAGTAGTGGCCGCCGCTCGTTAAAAACCGTTCGGCTTCCGCCGGCTCCGGCTTCTCTGTGAACCGGAGAACGGGCCGGTACCCGTCCGGGGAGGCTTCCCCCGCCTGGATGTATCCGTACTGTGTCTCCGGGCGGGTGGGCCGCAAACCCAGCACGACGAGGAGCTCTTCCCGTCGGGCGATTTCGACGCCGCTCCGCACCACGCCGGCGAAGCGGTCCGAGTCCGCGATAAGGTGGTCGGCGGGCAGCATGACCAGCACCGGGTCGCCGTAACGCCGGGCGGCCTCGAGGGCAGCCAACCCGACGCAGGGGGCGGTATCGGCGCCGAGCGGCTCCAGGAGGAAATTATCCCCGGGCAGCTCGGGAAGCTCCGCGGAGATTACCCCCCCCAGGTCCTCCCGGGTCACCACGAGAACCCGCTCCGGGTCGGTCAGGAGCAGCGCCCGGTGAAACGCCCCGCGCAGGAGGCTCTCCTCCCCGCCGAGGGAGAGGAGCTGCTTCGGCCGCCGGTAGCGGGAGAGGGGCCAGAAACGCCGGCCGCTCCCCCCCGCCATCAACGCGAGGACGGGTTTTGCGGGGGTAGTCACGTCTTGTGGCGACCCAGCGGCGGATCACTTCCGCCGAATCTCGATGTAGCCCAGAAAATCGGCCAGTCCGCCGGGCCCGTTCAGCGGGATCCCTATCTCCACGAACCAGCGGCCGTCGCCGAGCTGCTCCCGGGTGAGGATGCGGTAACCGGGCAACTGGTCGGGTTTCACCGTGTCGGGGATGAAGTTCCCGATGTAGGCCACGGCCAGGGCGAGGGCCTGAACCGTGGCGGCGCGGATGGCCAGGAGCCGTCCCCGGGCCGTGAGCTCCTCGCCGACGGGCGGTCTTCCCGTGGCCGAGGCGACCAGGAGGTCGCGCTCGAAATCGAAGCCCGAAGCGTCACCGGGGACCACGAGGGCGCCCCAGCTGGATGAATCGGGCCTCCACAGCTCGTCGCGCTCCGAGATGTTCCAGCGGACGCGCTCCAGGTGGACCGATTCGTCGGTGACGAAGGGGAGCCCCCCATCGGCGTAGACCAGGAGCCTGACCCTCCAGGCGTCGTCCACCGGGCGCAGGCCGCCGGGGTTGCCGCCCCGGGTGAGGAGGAATTCCGGGGAGGAGGAGAAAAAGCCGTAGCGGTCCGTGGAGACGCTCCAGAGACGCCAGTGAAAATCCAGCCCCCCCGGGGCGCCGAGGATTTCGTCGGGACCCTTGGCGCCGTAGTCGTAGAGGTAAACCGCTATCCCGTCGCCCGGTCTGGGGGACCACCACTCGATGTCCACGGCGAAACTTTTTCCCCAGGAGGGCAGCTGGACCTCATACTCGGCCCAGGAGCCCGTCTGGCCGCCCGTCAGCCACACACCCCCGGCCTCGACGGAGACCAGACCCCCGTCCCGCACCAGGCCGTCCGCCGGTACAGTCAGGTTGGAGGCCGCGACGGCAGTGCCCAGGGCTAAAAACAGAAGCGGCGCGGCTCTCATCTACAGGTTTCCCCCCGCCAACTCGTCCAGGCGGTCGAGCAGGTTCTCGATCCGCTTCTCGGCGCGACCAAAGGCATCCCAATCGCGGGCGGCGCGGGCGTCGTTGTAGTCCTTCCAGGCGGTGTCGAATTCCCGCGCGAGGTCCCGCATCTCGCCCAGCTCGGTCGGGATGACCGGCACGGTTTCCACCGTCTCCGGCACGGCCTCCCCACCCTCCTCCGGGACGACCGATTCCTCGGCGGTCGGGGTCGCGGGACCGAAGAGCTTGTCGAGCGCCCCGTCCAGGGTGTCGGACATGGCAATCTGGTTCCCGTAGGCCACCAGGATGTACTTCAGCTCGGGGATGGCGTCCGCCTCAGCCTGGATATAGACCGGCTCCACGTAGAGGAGCGAGTTCTCGATGGGGATGATGACGATTCTCCCGAGCCCGACCTGGGACCCCTCGCTTCCCAACAGGGTGCGCTCCTTGGAAAACTCGGGATTCTGGTTGATCAGGGCGTCTATCTGCTCGGGGCCGTAGATGGTGGCTGTACGGGGGAAGGTGTAGAGCACGAGGTCGCCGTACATGCCCGGATCGCACCGGGCGCACATCCAGCCCACCATGATCTTCTTCCCCTCGGGTACGAATGGGGTGACCGCGATGAACTCCTCCTTGGGCTCCCCGGGCAGGCGCATCGTCATGTAATAAGCACTGAAGAGCTCGCCCTCCTTGCGTCCCGGAATCTCCCAGCGGTCCGAGCGCTTGTAGAAGTCCTGCGGATCACTCATGTGGTAGGTGGCGAAGACCAGGCTCTGGATGGCGAACAGGGCGTTGGGGTAGCGGAGGTGGGCCCGGATGTCGTCGGGCATCTCGGAGAAATCCTTGTACATGCCCGGGAAGACATTGGACCAGGTCTCGATCAGCGGGTCCTCGCCCACGACGTAGAAGTCCATGTGACCGGTGTAGGCGTCCACCACGACCTTAACCGAGTTGCGGATGTAGTTCCCACCGTTGTCCAGCATCGGCTGGGAGTAGGGGAAGCGGCTGGTGACGGTGTAGCAGTCCACGATCCAGTAGATTCCCCCGTTGGTCAACACCGGGTAGGGGTCGGTGTCGGCGTAGAGGTAGGGCGCAACCTCGTCCACCCGCTCCAGAACGTTGCGGCGGACGAGAAGCCGGCTCTCGGGCGTGATGTAGTCGGAGAGAAACACGTCCAGCGAGCCCAGATAAATCGCTATGGCCAGGCGACGCCAGAACCCGCCTACCGGTATCCCGCCGCCGAGGCTCGCGTCGTAGCTGGTGAGCTGGTTGGTGTTCCCTACGGGGTAGTCTATCTCGATGGGCTCTGAGGCCGGGGCGAAGGAGTAGTCCATGTTCCCCTCGCCGAAGTAGATCTGGGGCCGATCTATCTCGACCTCCATCCGGTTCTCCATGGGGATGTCCTGGAGGTAGAAGACCGGCTGGCCGGAGGGGCTCTTCAGGTTCACCGGGTTGGACACGGCACCGTAGCCGTGGGTGTACACGAGGTGACGATTCTGCCAGGTGTCGGCCTGCGGCGGCAGACCGTTCAGGTTCAGCTCGCGCAGCGAGATGGTGACCGTGGTCTGGCGCCCGTCCAGGATGTACCGGTCAATGTCTATGTCCTCGCCGAACTCGTAGTAGTCCTTGAAGCTCTGAATCTGATTGTACACCGGTCTGAGGTAGTGCCAGTCCCAAACCCGGATGTTGTCAATGGTGGGCCGGTTGTTCTCGATGTCCGCGCGGGTCAGGAGCGGTCCGACGCCGGCGCCCTCCACCTCTTCGGGGGTGAAAGACGCGCCGCCGATGGAGCCCGCCTGGACTCTCTCGGCCAGAACATCGCCCGGTTTATCGAGCCCCTGCGTTACCTCGATCACCTCGCCCGACTCGCCGAAGGCCCGCGGCGTGATCCGGTCCAGTCCGTAGGCGGCCTGAGTCATCTCGATGTTGTTTCCGATATAGGACTCCTCGGCCAGGAGCTCGTTGGGGTTGACCTCGAAGGTCTGCACCGCCCAGGGGACCGCGTAGAGGAGGATGAGGGGCAGCACGATGAAAGAGGCCACGATGATCAGGAGCATCTTGAGGTTGTTGCTCTTCAGCCAGGTCAGGACGAGGACGGCGACGCCGAAGGCCAGTGTCAGCCAGAAGAGGACGTTGTACATGGGCAGGCTGGCGTTTACGTCGGCGAACCCGGCGCCGTAGAACTTACCGTGGTCCGCGAACAGGATGTCGAACTTGTCCAGGTAGTACCCCCAGGCCTTCAGGGCGAACAGGCCGCCGATCATGGCCAGAACGTGGCCCTTGACCAGGGTGTTCGTGCGCAGCTTCCAGCTCTCGATCCAGATCATCCTCCGGAAGACGTACCAGACCACGATGAGGACCGTCGAGAGGAGCAGGGCGCCGTAGAGGTGGTCGTAGAGCATCCGGTAGAAGGGGAGTTTGAAGACGTAGAAGGAGACGTCGTTACCGAAGACGGGGTCCACCAGTCCGAAGCTGGTGGCGTGGAGGAAGCGCTGGAACACCTGCCATTCGCCCCCGGCGGAGATGCCGTTTATGATGGCGAAGGCCCCCCCCACGGCGATGAATAGCCAAACCCCCCACTTGCGGAGCTTCTCCCCGAAGGAGGGGAGCATGACCGCCTCCTCGGCGACGACGTGGGGTTTCTGGCGACTGAAGAACCAGGCCAGGATGAGGCTCGTACCCACGACAATCACGTACAGGCCGAATATGATGAGCCCGAAGCCCACCGCGGCCCAGATGCGGGTCCAGAAAACATCGGCGTAGCCCTCGGAGGTGTACCAGAAGATGTCTACGAAGAAACCGGAGAGGGCGGTCAAGAGGATGACCAGACCGACGATGACCGCTATCACGATGATTATCGTCTTGCGGGAAATCCAGTTCATGCGAGTGACCCCGGAAGAACCGGGCCGGGCTGAGGGGCGCCGGGCCCTGGTGGCCGTTGAAAACACCGTGAACATTGTACCAGAAAAAAGCACCACGGCGCCAAATAAACCAAAGGCTCGTTTACGGGCGATGACCAAAGGAGTGCCGCCGACTGAAAACCATATTAATTAGGATTATTGTGGAATGACTCGAACTCCATGAATATAAAAAAGTTGCAACTCATATAATTAAATAAAATTTTTTCTTGACCGGAAATAAATTTACCGGTACAATCACCCTCCAATCGTTTTCCTTGGGGTCCACCAACACGTTTAATAACTTTTTTACTATACCATGCCGTCCGAAACACAAGAGAAAGTAATGGCGGAAAGGCTTCAAGGGCTGCTCGACGGGACCGATGTCCAGGGTCTCAGGGAGCTGGTCCTCGAAAACCATCCCGCCGATCTCGCCGGAGCCCTCCTCATTCTCGACGTGGAGGACCAGGAAAGGCTCCTGGAGCTGTGGCCCACCGAAGCGGTGGCGCCCCTGTTGGGCGAGATGGCGGAGCACTTCGCCGCGGATTATTTTGAGAGCGTCCCCCCGCGGGTCGCCGCGCGCGCCCTGGCCGTCCTCCCCGCCGACGACGCCGCCGACTTACTCCTCCGGGCCGATCCGGACCTGCGCAAGAAGATTCTCGAGGACATCCCGGGGGACCTGACCGAGGACATACGGGCACTCTTATCCTACCCCGAGGACACCGCCGGCGGGCGGATGAGCCTGGACTTCGTCAGCATACCGCCCGACGTAGACGTGGAAACGGCCCAGGGCCTCGTCAAGCAGAGCATCGGGGACGAGCTGCACACCTTAGTCTACCTGGTGGATTCCGGCGCCCGCCTGGTCGGGGTGGTGACCATGGAGACGCTGGCCTCGACACCCCATTCCCGTCTCGTGAAAGACCTGATCGAACCCGGCTACCCCTCGGTGTCGCCCGCCCAGGACCAGGAGAAGCTCGCCTCTCTCTTCAAGCGCTACGACCTTTTAGCCGTCCCCGTGGTGGACTCCACCGGCGTCTTTTTGGGTGAGGTCACCGTGGACGACGTCCTCGAAATCGTCCACGAGGAGGCCACCGAGGACATTTTCAAGATGGTCGGCACCTCCGACGAGGAGCTCGAGGTCCGGGGGGCCCTCTCGGTGGTCAAGCTCAGGCTGCCGTGGCTTTTAATCTGCCTCCTGGGCGCCCTCCTATCCGGGACCATCATCCACCTCTTCAGCTACGCCCTGGAGCAGGTGGTGGCCCTGGCCTCCTTCATCCCCGTCATCACCGCCATGGGTGGGAACGCCGGCCTGCAAAGCTCCACGGTCGTCATCCGCAACCTGGCCCTGGGGCGGATCGAGAAGGGGAGTATCCTGCGCACCGCACTGCGCGAACTGCGGGTCGGATCCCTGCTCGGCCTCTTCAGCGGGATGATCGTCTGCGGCGTGGCGTGGGCCTGGGGGGGCAATCCCATGCTCGGGGTGGTAGTGGGGACGGCCATGATCGGGGCCATCATCGTCGCGACCCTGATGGGCGCCTTCATGCCCCTGGTCTTCCGCAGGCTGGGCGCCGATCCAGCCGTGGCTTCGGGACCCTTCATCACCATGGCCAACGACATGACGGGACTCACCATTTACCTGGGGCTGGGTATGCTGCTTTTGAAATTTCTCATTCCAGCGTGAAAAGTACCGGTAGCGTTCAAGTGAGTTTACGTATCCTGAAAAGGACCAGAAACGAGGTGGACAATGGCCGAGGATAAACCGTCCGCACAGAACCAGACCTACTCGGTGGAGATAGACCTCTCCGCCCGTTCCGTGAAGGCGACGGGCACGCGCGAGTTCATAGACGAGCAGTTCGCGCGCTTCAAGGACATGCTGGCCGTGAGGCCGAAAACACGGGTGTCCAAACCGAAGACCCGGGCGGCCAAACCCAAAAAGCGCCGCGGCAGGCCCAAGGCCAAACCGAAAAAAATCAACCTCATCCCCCTCGAACTGAAGGGCGGCGAAGGCGTAAAGTCCCTCAAGGACTACGTCAAGGGGGCCAAGGTACACTCCAACTACGAGCGCTGCACCCTTTACCTCTACTATCTTCAGAAGATTACGGCGCGCAAGACGGTGCTGCACGGCGAGATCGCGGAGTGCTTCCGCCACCTCGGCCTGAAGGCGCCGGCGAACATCCAGGTCTGCCTGTCCGAGGCGAAGCGCAAGTACAAGTACGTGGACATGCCGGGCAACGGCACGGTAAGGCTCACCCCGACCGGCATCACCCTGGTCGAGAAGAAGCTCTTCGCCGAGTAGGCGAGCCATGCCCAGGCGGCTAATCGAAACGGCTCGCCGTCGCTACCGCCGCTTCCGTCAGAGGCAGAGCCCGTCCAGCGGGTTGATTACCGATCTCATCCTGGTGATCGCGCTCCTGGCCGTGCTGCGCAATCTGGTCGTAGAGAGTTCCTTCGTCCTGTCCGATTCGATGGAGCCCACCCTGAAACCGGGCGACTGGCTCCTGGTGGACAAGCTCTGCTACACCGGCGATGGGCCGAGCGGCTCGCCGAAACGCGGCGACATCGTGGTCTTCAACGCGCCCCTCGAGCCGGGGGACGAGTACGTCAAGCGGGTGGTGGCGATTCCGGGTGACACGGTGCAGATCGAGGGCGGCCGGCTCATCCTCAACGGGACACCCCTCGAGGAGGCGTACATCTCCGCGGATTCCCGGACCCGGGTGACCGACGGGGCCGACCCGGGTGAAAACCCCTCGGCGAGCCGCTTCGCCGAGCCGGTGCTCATCCCGCCGGGGAAGTATCTGGTTCTGGGCGACAACCGCCCCGCCTCCAAGGACAGCCGCTCCTGGGGGCTTTTAGCCGGGGAGGAGATTATAGGCCGGGCCGACCTGATCTACTTCTCCTACTCCCTGGCTCCCGAGGGGGAGGGGGTGCGTTGGGACCGGATGAACCTGCCCCTGGACTGAGCTTCGACCCACGCGAAAAAGCGGACCACCGTGGTCCGCTTTCTTTTTTTACACGGTCGGTTACGGCATCTGGGAGATGGTGATGGCCGCCGTCTTGACGATGTCCTCGATGGAGGCTCCCCGGGAGAGATCGGAGATGGGCTTGGCCGCGCCCTGCAGGATGGGTCCGATGGCGGTGGCGCCCGCCAGCCGCTGGGTAAGCTTGTAGCCGATGTTTCCCGAGTTCAAGTCGGGGAAGACCAACACGTTGGCCCTTCCCGCCACGGGGGAGTCGGGCGCCTTCTTTTGCGCGACGTCGGGCACGAGGGCGGTATCGAGCTGAAGCTCCCCGTCCACCACGAGGTCGGGCTCCCTCTTTTTCACGATGGCGGTGGCCTCGAGCACCAGGTCCACGTCGGGACCGCCGCCCGAGCCCTTGGTGGAATAGCTGAGCATGGCCACTACGGGCTCGACGCCCAAAAGGGAGCGCGCGGTCCGCGCCGCGGCCACGGCGATATCGGCGAGCACCTCGGCGTCGGGGCTCGGAATCACGGCGCAGTCGGAGAAAATCATCACCCCGTCCGCGCCCCAGCGGCCGTCCGGGTGAACCATGAGGAAGCTGGATGAAATGGCGCGGATGCCCGGGGCCATGCCGATGGTCCAGAGCGCGGCCCGGATGACGTGACCGCTGGCGGTGGCGCAGCCGGAAACGCAGGCGTCGGCGTCCCCGGCACCCACCATGGCCATGCCGAAGACGGTCCGGTCCCGGGCCAGCTTCACCGCCTCGTCGAGGGTCAGGCCCTTGTGCTTCCGCCGCTCGTGGATGCCCGTAGCGTAAACACCGACCTTCTCGGCCTTTGCGGGGTCCACGATGTCCTTCGGCAGGACCTCGACCCCGGCCCGTTTGGCGGCCTCGAGCACCTCCACCTCGCCGCCCACGAGGGTGACCCTTTTGGCGATACCCCGCTCCAGGATGCGGGCGTACGCCGCGGGCACCCGATCGTCGTCCCCCTCGGGCAGGACGAGGTGGGCACCCTTTTTACCGGCCCGCTCGATGATCCCCAGGATGACGTCCATGCGTACGACTCCTCACCATGTATAACTCCGTTTTCGGGGGCTCATTATACGACCAGTGTCCCGTTTTTAACTATACTTTTTGAGGGCGGCGCTCTGAGACGGATTTGCCGGGGCATGACTCCGTTTAACCGTAACCTGTTATTTGCGTAGGCGTTGGGGACTAGGGCGGCGTTGACAGGGCCCGGAAACGGTGTCTATAATCTTGCCGTTGTATTCTCCAGAGGGTAACGCACATGCACGACGGTAAGCCGTACCGCCAGCCGCCCCCCGGACGCTTCGGCAAGCCGCTCGAAAAAATAGGCCTCGTGGTCAATCCGACCAAGTCCGAGGCCCTGATCGCCGCCGACGTCATCCGAAATAGGTGCGCCGCGGAGGGCATCCGCGTGGTGGAGCCCCCGCCTCCGGTGAAGGTCGCCCCGCCCGACCGCCTGCTGCGCCAGTTCCCCGGGGCGGGTCGGGTGGACCCCCCGACGGCCGATACCGACCTGGTGGTCACGTTGGGCGGCGACGGGACCATCCTCACCGCGGCGCGCCTCACCGACTACGCCCCCGTACCCATCCTGGGCGTCAACGTGGGCGGGATGGGCTTCCTGGCTGAAACCACCGTGGATCACCTCGAGAGTGCCCTGGAGGCGCTCCTGGCGAACCGGTATCTTCTGGACGACCGGCTAGTGCTCGAGGCGGAGGTGGCGTTCGCCGACGGCGGGCGGGTCGTCCTGCGCTGCCTGAACGAGATTGCGGTCCACCGACCCGCCGTGGCCGGGGTGTGCGAGCTCGACGTGAAGATAGGCGGGAGGTATCTGGGGACCACCCAGGGCGACGGCCTCATCGTCGCCACGCCGACAGGCTCGACGGCCTACTCCCTCTCCTGCGGCGGACCGGTCCTCGCCCCCTGGATCTCGGCCTTTTTATTGACCCCGATCAGCCCCCACACCCTCAACTTCCGCCCCGTCGTCCTGGACCGGGACCTCGACCTGGAGGTCTGCATCCGCTCGGCCAACCCGCTGGTCCTCATCGCCGACGGCCAGGTGGGGGTCGAGGTGACGCGTGAGGACCGGGTCAACCTACGGCGCGCCGAGCGCACGGTCTCCCTGGTCCGGATAGGCCCTCCCGATTTCTTCGGCGTCCTGCGCGACAAGCTCCTCTGGGGAACGAACCACACCCACGAGAATAGAGACAGGTAGAATGCTCTCGTACCTGGCCGTCCGCGATCTGGCCACCATCTCGAACCTGGAGGTGGAGCTGGACCGCGGTCTCTGCGCCATCACCGGCGCCACCGGGGCGGGAAAGAGCATCCTGGTCGGGGCGATCGGGCTGGCTCTGGGGGAGCGGGCCAAGGCCGACGCCGTGCGGAGCGGAGCCCAGGCCGCCGAGGTGCAGGCCATCTTCCGCGACGTGAGGCTGCCCGGGGAACTGGCGGAGGAGCTCGGAATCGAGCCGGCGCAGGAGGAGCTCGTCATCCGCCGCCGGGTGGACGCGGGTGGACGGTCGCGCTGCTGGCTCGGCGGGAACCTCGTCCCCGTCTCCACACTCACCGCCGTGGGCAACCTCTTGGTGGACCTCCACGGCCAGCACGAGCACCAGACCCTCCTCCAGGCCCAGGCGCAGCTCGAGCTCCTCGACGCCTTCGACGACCTGGACGGGCTCCGTGAAAATGTCACCCGCCGCTTCGAGGCGGTGCGGGCGGCCGAGGCGGCTCTGGCCGAGCTGGAGGAATCGGCCGCGGCCGACTCAAGGCAACTCGAGCTCTGGCGCCACGAGCTGAAAGAGATTGACGACGCCAGCCTGGACCCGGCCGAGGAGGAGTCGCTCCTCGGAGAGAGGCAGCGCCTGCGGGCCGTGGTCGAGCTCTCCCGGCTGACCCAGGGCGCGCTACAGCTCCTGGGCGAGGGGGAGTCTTCGGCCCTGGACGGCGTCGAAGCCGCGCGCGGCACCCTCAAGGAGCTGGTCAAGCTGGATCCCGAGCAGGGTCCCCTCGAGGAAGAGCTGACCCAGCTCCGCTTCAGCCTGGTGGACGTCGTCGAGAAGCTCCGGGTGTACGGCGAGAGGCTCGAGGCCGATCCGGCGCGGCTGGAGGAAATCGAGACCCGCCTGGCGCTCCTCGAGCACCTCAAGCGGAAGTTCGGACCTACCCTGACCGAGGTGCTCGAGTACCGGGAGTGGGCGGCGCGGAGGCTAGCCGACCACGAGGACCGCGGGACCGCTCTGGCCCAGCGCAAGGAGATCCTCGATGGGGCCCGGGAGGAGTACCTCTGGGCGGCGAGGGAAATTTCCCAGAAACGGCGGGAGGCGGTGAACCGGCTGGCGCCGCGGGTCAATCAGATTTTAAAGCGCCTCGGCTTCCCCGAGGATTCGTTCGCCGTCGAGATGGGCAACCGACCCGGCGACGACGGCTGGTCCGGCGCGCGGGCGATCTCCACCGGTCTCGACGCCGTGGAGTTCCAGCTCGCCGCCAATCCCGGCGAACCTCCGCGTCCCCTGGCCAAGGTGGCCTCGGGCGGCGAAATATCCCGCGTGATGCTGGCCCTCAAGGGGGTCACCGGCGAGCGCTACGGCGTACCAACCATGGTCTTCGACGAGGTGGACGCCGGCATCGGGGGGCACATCGCCGGGGTGGTGTCCGAGCTCCTCCGTGACCTGGGGCGCTCCCGGCAGGTCGTCGCAATCACACACCTGCCCCAGATTGCCGCCGACGCCGACGCCCACTACCGCGTGAAGAAGGACTCCGCCGAGGGCCGGACCTTCACCGACATCGAGCGGCTGGAGGGCGAGGAACAGGTGGGGGAGCTGTCGGCCATGCTGGGGGGCGGGGAGAGCGCCGTGGAGCACGCCCGGGAGTTGCTGAAAAGGTAGCCGGAGCGAACGCGGCGAACCGGCTTTCGGGGCCGGTTATTCAACGCGATCCAGAGATGTTGGCGAGGGTGGACCGGCTTCCGGGCCGGTTTTTTGTTGTGACCGGGAGTCAATAATAAAAAATACGCCGGTGGACGGTGCGGACTGGACGTTAATCCCACCGACCCATCGGCTCAGGCCCCTCCACCCCGCCCTTCGAGGAAATCGGCCACCCTCCGGCACCAGGACAGCCCGCGATCGAACCCCAGTCCCTCGCCCGCCACCAGCGGCAGCCAGAGGCTGATGTGCCCCCCCGACACCTCTTCGTACCGACAGCCCCAGCGGTCCCGCAGCCCCCGCAGAACGGCCACCGGCACCGCCCGATCCCCCCGCCCGGCGACGAGGTAAACGCGCTCCGGAGGGGTCCGCGGCCGGAGCCGGGTCAAGTCCAACGGGGACAGCACGCGGCGGATTTCCCGCGGCGTGACGCCCTGGGCGAAGACGGTCCGCCTCACCCGGTCGGCGAGCGGCGAGCGGATGAGAATATCCGCCGGTCGGGCCGCCGGGGCAATTAACACGACCTCGTCCGGCGGCTCCTCCGCCAGACAGGCGTGGAGCCCGGCGATTAGGCCCCCCAGGCTGAAGCCCATGGTAAAAAGACCGCCCGCTCGATTCCGCAGCCAGGCCGCCGCGGCGGACACCTCCGCCGTCGCCTGAACTAAGGAGTCCAGCGTGAGCTTCAGGTCGCCGGAGACGAGGCGCGCGCCGTGGGCCTCGCCCGGGGGCCTGCGGCTCAGGTGATGGGGCAGCTCGAGGACGAAGACGGCCAGGCCCCGGCGCACCAGGAGCGCCGCCGTCTCCGACAGGGAGAGGTAACTGGGCTGGAGCCAGCCGTGGACGAAGAGAACGGCGGGGTTGTCGGGATCGGTCTCCCCGTAGAGCCGACCGACGACCTCGGGCGAGGAGAGGGCCGCGGGGCGGTAGGCGAGGCCCACCCGGAGGTCATTCAGTTCCCCGCCGAGGTCGGCCGACCGGGGAGCCGGTGTGCCGACGGCCGCCCGAAGCTCGGTGGTGAGGTCGCGGCGCCGCTGGGCGGCGAGCTCCTCCGGGGGCGTCCGCCGGTCCAAAAGGCTCGGCTGAACCCGCCGGAAGAGGTAGCGGTCCAGTAGTTTACCCAGAAGCGTGCCCGGTATCATCGGAATCGTCAATCAACCCCGCGACCAAAGAGCGGGGAATCTCCTCGAAGGGACCGCCCGGCACCGGAGGCTCATAGTAACCGGCGGGAAGGTACTTGGTCCGGTCGGCGGCGACGTAGAGCGGTTTTCCCAGAGCCCGGAGCCCCTCGGCGAGGCGCCGTGTGCCTATTTTGTTCACGAACACCAGTTCGGTCACCGTGTCTGCCCCGCAGAGGCCCAGTTCGACCCGTTTCACCGCCACCTCCAGGTCGCCATCGGGGACCGTCTCGGCGGGTATGCCCCTTTCATAGAGCAGGGCGGCGAACCGGCGCCCCTCGCCGCCGGGCGACGATTCGAGGCAAAGGACCCGCTCGGGCTCCAGGGCCCCCAGGACGGCGAGGACCGTGCTCGAGCGCGAGATGGTGATGACCCTGCGCCCGGAACCGACGAGCGCCCTCACCTTCGAGGCGATGACACCCGGTGCGCGCCGGGCGGAGGTTATCTGCCGGCCCAACTCCCCGGCGGGGTCCGGGGAACGGATCAAGGCCAGGGCGAGATTCTTGAGCGGAGCCATGTCCCGCCGACCGCGGAGAAGCGCCTCACCGAAAGCGGGGAGGAGCTCGGCGGAAAGCCCGGAGGCCAACCCCAGGGCCCGGGCGTGGAGCTCCGCCGCTCCATGTGCGGTGTCCGAGGCGATCCCGGCGAGCACCCGTTCCGCGTCCTCCGGCAACCGGCCCACGGCGCTACCCCCCCACCGCCTCGCGCCGGAGCGCCCGCCAGCGGTAAAAGAGCACCAGGAGGCTGATTCCACCAGCCACCAGGCCGCCGGCCATCATCCCGGCCCAGGCGCCGGTCAGGCCGCCCAAAAGCAGCCCCAGAACGAGACCGCCCGGTTCCAACAGCAGCCGCTGCCCGATGGTGGGGAGCATGGCGTACAGCCCCTGCCCCATGGCGTTGAAGTAACCGTTGACCAACAGGATCAGGCCCGCCGCGGGCTGGGCGACGGCCAGCCAACGCACCAGCACCGTTCCGGCACGGGTCACCTCCGGGGAGTCGGAGAAGAGGGAGACGAAGAAGGGGGCGAAGACCCAGATGAGCAAGGACAACCCACCGGTGATGAGGGTGGTTATCCACACCGAATCCATCGAGGTACGACGCACCCGGTCCGTCAATCCGGCGGCGTGACATTGCCCGATCATCACCATCGCTCCGGTGCTGAAGCCGATGGCGGGCAGTTGGACCAGATTGAACAGGCGCTGAGCCACCCCGTAGGCGCCCACCACCGCCACCCCCAGAGGGGTGATGATGTATAGAACGATCTGGATGGCGACTGGAACGACGGCCCGCTGGATGAAACCGGGCACCGCCAGGCGCCAGAGGCGCCTGTAGGCCTCCGGGTCCCACCGAAGGGACTTTGGGTTGAATTTGACGGGTCCCCGACGCGTGAAGAGGTGGAAGGAAATGACCCCGAGCCCGACGACCCGGCTCAGCACCGTGGCCAGCGCGGCCCCGTAGACACCCAGACGGGGGAAGGGACCCAGACCGAATATTAATAACGGGTCCAGCACCGCGTTGATCCCCACCGTCAGCGTCAGGACCCAGAAGGGGAACCTGGTGTCCCCGGCACCGCGGTAGAGACCGCCCAGAATCATCTGACCCAGGATGGCGCCCACCCCCCAGTAGAGGGTACTGGCGTACCGGTGGGCCATTTCCACGACGCCGGGATCCGCACCGGTGGATTCGAGGAGCGGACGGGCGATGAGCAGCCCCAGCGGCATCATGAGCGCCGTCAGACCGAACCAGGCGAAGAAGGAGTAGAGCACGATGCGGTCGGTGTGCTCGGCGTCACCGGAGCCGAAGTAACGGGCGAGCACCGCGCTCACGGCGGTGTTCGTCCCCGCTCCGGCGGTGATGATGAGGAAGTGCAGCGGGAAGCAGAGGGCCACCGCGGCCAGGGCGTGCTTACCCAGTAACCCGACGTAGATGAGGTCCACGACCCCGAGGCCTGAGTTCAAAAGCATCGCCCCGGCCTGGGGAAATGACAGCCGGACCAGGGTGGAGGTCAACGGTCCGTTGAGGAGGTCCGGCAGCGGTCGTCTGGCCATCGGTTTGGACGCTCTTTATGGAACCCTAGAAAAACGGGGTCGCCTCCCCGATCGGGAGCCACGACCCCCATCGAGAAAAGCCGAGGCTAACCCGGCTTGATGGCGAACATCTTCTGCCCGTACTCCACCGGCTGGGCGTTCTCCACCAGCGCCTGGACGACGGTGCCGGCGTAATCGCTCTCGATCTCGTTCATCACCTTCATCGCCTCGACGATGCAGACGATGCTCCCCTTGCCGACGCGATCGCCCACATTGACGTAGGGCGGGGATTCCGGGCTGGGGGCGGAGTAGAAGGTGCCGACAAGAGGGGCCACGACGTACACGAGCTCCTCTCCGCTCTCGGGAACGGGGGTTGGCTCGACCGGCGCGGAGGCCTCAGGTTCTTGGGCGGCGGCCGACAGCGGGGCGGCCGGGGCGGCGGCGGGCGCGATGGGGAGCTCTTTCTTGATCTCGAGCTCTTCGAAGCCGTCCTCGTCGCCCTTGATTACGAGCCCGGTCAGGCCGCCCTCGTTGAACAGTTCGATGATTTTCCTGAGCTTTTCCAGATCCATCGGCTCTCCCTCTCGCATCCCCCCGCGCGGGTGATTATACAAAAACGGGGCGTATCGTCGGAACCGCGCTAGGGACGCGCCCACACGACGCGGTGTGTCAGAAAAGGGTCTTGATTCTACCGAACGAGACTTCGAGCACCGTCGCCCCGCCGTCGGTCTGGACGAAACCGTCCACCCTCGTCTCGGCTTCCCCGCAGGCGAGGCCGAAGCCGGGGAGGCCCGCCGGGGCGATGTGCGTGTCCTCGGTGTGGAGGAAGATCAGGTCGCCGTCGAAGTATACCTCGAAGTCCACCGGTCCGGAGCCGGCGGCGGAGAAGTCGAGCCTGTGCCAGGCGTCCTCGTCGGCCTGCAGGCAGGCACCGTTGAGCTCAACGGAAGCGCCGTCCAGCTCGTACATCAGGCTAATGCAGTACCCGCCGGGATTGGGGTGGACGTCCAGGTAGTAGAGCTCGCGGGCCCGGGAGTGGACGCTGGCACGCAGACAGAGCTGCACCTTGCCCCCGTCCGCCTCGGTGATGCCGGTGAACTCGCAGCCCACGGAGTAGTCCTCGCCCTCGAAGGCGCCGACGGCCTTTATCATCGCCTCGTTCCCCGAGTCGGTGGTCGCCTCGCCGGCGGTCACGGTGATCCCGTCTCCGTCGAAGTACTCCCAGGCCGGGTCGTCACCCAGATCGAAGCCGTCGGGGTAGGAATCGAAGTCATCCTCGAAGAGCACCTCACCGTGGGCGGCGAGGGCGACGAGGGCCAGAAGGGAAAAGAAAAAACGCATCACCGCTACTCCTTCACCCGGGTCACGTATTCGCCGGTGCGGGTGTCAATGCGGACTCTGTCCCCCTCGTTGATGAAGAGGGGCACGGAAACTATGGCGCCGGTCTCCACGGTGGCGGGCTTGGTGCCGCCGGTGGCGGTGTCGCCCTTGAGACCGGGGTCGGCCTTGACGACCAGGAGGTCCACCGCCGAGGGGAGATCCACCGTCAGCGGCCGGCCTTCGTAGAACTGTATGGAGAGCTCCAGCCCCTCGGTGAGCCACCGGGTCGCGTCGCCGAGTGCGTCGGCGCCCAGGCGGAGCTCCTCGTAGGTCTCGGAGTCCATGAAGACGTAGAGCTCCCCTTCCCGGTAGGTGAAGGTGACGTCCTTGTCGTCGAGGGTGATGTCCTGGACCTTCTCGCCGCCGCGGAACTTGTGATCGAAGATGGCGCCCGAGACGAGGTTTTTCAGCTTCGTCCGGACGAAGGCCGGCCCCTTGCCGGGCTTCACGTGCTGGAACTCGACGACGATGTGGGGTACGCCGTCGAAGAGCATCTTCAGCCCGTTGCGGAAGTTGGCGGTGGTGATCAAAGCCTCTCCTGTGGGCTCACCCGATTTCCGAGTGTGGAGGTTACCATACACCGACCGCCGGGGCAAGACGCCCGCGCAATGACATAGAAAATGAAAAGTGTGCCAGAATGGCCCGAATGCGTGGGGGCGGATGAACGATTCGAAAAACACCAACAGATTGAGATTAAATACTTTATGCGCTTGGGGCGGCCTGGCACGCCCCTTGCTTTTTTAACCGGCGGAATACAAAAAACCAGTCGGCGATCCCCCACGCCGAACCAGACAAGGAGAGAGGAAATGGCCATCGTCCGCTGGACCCCCGACCGACACTGGATGACCCTCCAGGAAGAGATGAACCGGCTCTTCGAGGACTTCGTCGGGCCGTCCACAAGCTCCAACGACATCATCTGGGCCCCCCGGGTGGACATCAGCGAAACTTCCGGCGACATCCTCGTCCGGGCCGAGCTGCCCGGCGTCAACCCCGAATCCATCAGCGTGGACCTCACCAACAACACCCTGACCATCCAGGGCGAGAAGACGAAGGACGACAGCGCCGAGGGCGAGAACTTCTACCGCGTCGAGCGCATCTACGGCAAGTTCATGCGCAGCTTCAGCCTCCCCTCCAGGCTCAAGGCCGACGCGGTCAAGGCCCGGTACAAGGACGGCATCCTCTTCGTTACCATCCCCAAGGCCGAGGAGGCCAAGCCCCGCGAGATCAAGGTCGAGGTCGAATAGACCCCGAGCTTCCGCCCAACAAAAAGCCGGCCCGCGCCGGCTTTTTTAACGCACTGGTTGGGTCAGAATGTAGCCTTAATTTGCCCCCAGGAGGTTTCCTGCACGTCGGCGTAGCCGGCCAGGAAGCACGCGGCGTTGGCCATGATCAGGTAGCCTTCACCGATCCACTCATCGGAGCTTAAGAAGTTCAATCCGACGACACTCTCCGCAGCATTTACCGCCACACCGCCGGCGTCTGCGAAATGGGCCAGCTCGGTCGCCCCTTCACGCATAGTCGTATCTATGCGCCAGCAGCAGTCCCAAAGCCTCTCCACACCGGTGAAGATGTAGTGATCCGACTGGTCGATGATTAAATCCTCGGGGTCTTCGAGCGGGTACCGCAGGATCGAGTAGTAGGGGCTGTAACCGGCGTCGAACCAGCGTCCGCCGATACCGCCGTAAGACCGGTGCGCCAACTTCCCGCCTTCAACGACCACCCAGCCGCCCTGGTCCACGTAATCGGCCAGACGGTCCCCGAAGACCATGTAGTCCCCGTATTCCGCCACGCCCCCGACGACAACCACATCGTACAGGACAAAAACCCCGACGGGCGGCGTGTCGCTAGAACAGTCGTAGTAATCTATTTCCCCGAAACGCCCATCGTCTTCAAAGAAGCCCAGGACTTCCTCCCAATCAGCTCTAGGCTCGCTCAACATGAAAGCTACGTCAATGGTGGCCGCGGCGAGGGTGGCCGTCAAGAGGATGAAAAACAGAACCTTATGCATCTTCAGCACCTCCTTTAAGGTTGTAACAAATGGTAAATACTACTTTAACTGTACAACACAGTTAATCGGTTGTCAAGATAGGTGTTGGAAAAAATCGGGAGGTGCCCACTTTTTTCAATCAGTCACACTAAGCCGCGGTATCAATGAACTTGAAAGACCGCCCCTTTGTGTGCTATCATGCGAATTTGTTGATAATCACCCGCCGGGGGGCGGCCGTGATCACCTACGCCTACAGATGCGACGCCTGCGGCCACCGGTTCGAGGTCCGCCAGCGGATGACCGCCGAGCCGCTCCGGGAGTGCCCCGAATGCGGCGGAGAGGTGCGCAGGGTGATCACGGGTGGTCTGGGGACGATCGGTGTCGCCCATGACTCGAGCCGGGCCTGCTCCATAAGTAGCGGCGGCTGAGGAATCTGACGCTGACGGAGCCCGGGGCCGGGCTCCTTTTTTTTACCCCGGTTTGATGGTATCCTTCTGGAAAAGGAAGATGAGGGGTTTAAACCCCTTGCCTCCGCCAAGACCGGACGTTGAGCGGAGCACCGCTTTTTTAACGTGAATAAAGACGAGCCAGTTCTTCTGCCCCTGGGTCGGGCCCTCGGGCGCTACCTGCGGCGGTACAAGCTGCCGGCGGCGGTCACCGTCATCGGCTCGATACTGGCCGCCGGGCTGGAGACCTTCTTCCCGATTCTGTTGGGCTGGCTGGTGGACACCCTGGGCGGGAAGGCCCCGGAGGTGCTCGGGACACTGGAATCCTGGGGATTCGCCGACCCGCACTCCACGGCGCTCTGGCTCCTGCCGACGGCGATGGCCGTGGTGATGTTCGCCGCCGGGTTCTTCTCCTTCCTGGGCATCTACGCCTCCGCCCGCATCGGGCTGGACCTGAAGGCCTGCGTCCGCCGGGCCTGCCTGAGGAAGGTGCTGGCCGTCCCCTACACAGATTTCACCCGCTCCAGGACCGGCGAGCTCCTCTCCCGGATCCACGAGAACACCCAGGGGTTCCTCGAGGCTACGGTCACCCTGCGCGATGCGGTCCAAAACGCTTTGACCGTCGCTATCGTGGGGACGGTGGTCATACTCCGCCACTGGCAGCTCGGGCTGTACCTGGCGGGCATATTCGCGCTTCTGGCCGTCGCTGTCGTCCTCGTCAACCGCCACCAGCGCCGGTATTCCGAACGGGTGGCCGACACCTCGGCCCGCATCCTGGGATACGCCGGGGAGCGGTTGTCCGCCATCGAGGTCGTGGCCTCCTTCGGCGCCGCGGGACGGGAATCGGTGAAATTCACCGAGCTGGCCCGCCGCTACTTCAAGAACCGCCTCAAGGGTGAGATGATAACCAGCGCCTTCCGTGGACTGGTCCAGCTCCTGGCCGGCGCCGGTCTCATGGGAATGCTCATCTACGGCGCCGGGCTGGTGCGGGGCGGGGCGATGACCACCGGCTCCCTCTTCGAGTTCCTCGGCCTGGTGGCCATCGCCTTCGAGCCGCTGAAAAACCTCTCCCGGGCCCGGCTGGCGCTCGTACCGGCGGGGATTCAAATCGGCCGGACGACGGCGGTCCTTGCGTGGCCCGGGGGAAGCGCACCAGAGGAGCTGACACTGGGGAAGGGGAAGCTCAGGGAGCTGCCGAACCCCCGGCTCCTCGACGAACCGGCGGAAACCGGCGAGCCGGCGGAGGTCGTCGAAATCGAGGGGGAGCTCTCCTTCGAGGATGTGGCGTACGAAATCGGGGGGGAGCGCATCCTGGACGGTGTCGGCTTCACCGCGCCCCGGGGGAAGGTGACGGCCATCGTGGGACCCAGCGGCGCCGGGAAGTCCACCCTGCTGAACTTCGCCCTCGGCCTCCTGGAACCGACCGAAGGGCGTGTCCTCCTCGACGGGAAACCCCGAGACGGCTACGACCGGGCCGCTCTGGCCCGGCTCCAGGCGCTGGTCCCCCAGGAGATTACCCTGACCGCGGGCACCGTGGCGGAGAACCTGCGCCTGGCCAAACCGGGGGCCGGCGAGGGCGAACTGTGGGAAAAGCTCGAACTGGCCCAGGTGGACGACGCGATCCGACGACTCCCCGACGGGTTGGAGAGCGAGATCGGCGAGCGGGGCTGCCAGCTTTCCGGCGGCGAGGGGCAGCGGCTGGCCATCGCCCGCGCCCTGTTGCGCGACCCGCG
Organism: bacterium; assembly: GCA_035528375.1. Lineage (NCBI taxonomy): Bacteria > bacterium. The sequence continues at coordinate 76,103 of DATKYS010000137.1, read as the reverse complement.
CATCCTGGCCCTGGACGAGCCCACGGCCAACCTGGACTCGGAGAGCGAGGACCGGATAAACGCGGCCCTGTCGCGCGTCCTCCCGGGGCGCACCGTCCTGATCGTCGCGCACCGGCTCGCCACGGTTCGAGACGCGGATCGGATAATCTTCCTCGAAGGCGGTCGCGTGGTCGAGGCGGGCACCCACGGTGAGCTGATGGAGAAAAACGGCCGCTACGCGGAACTGGCCCGGCTCCAATCCGCCGACGAGCGATGAGCCGGCGGGACCTCGGCTGGGCCGCGGCCATCGCCCTCGCTTCCCTGGTCGTCTGGGGGTCGTTCGCCGCACGGGATTTCTACATCGGCGACTCGACGGAGCTGGCGGGCGCGGCGGCGAACCTCGGCGTCGCCCACCCGCCCGGCTACCCCTCCTTCACCCTGGTGTCCCATCTGTTCCTCGGATTGGGGCGGGTCTTTAGCGTTCCCCCCGCCCTGGCCGGGAACGTCCTCGCCCTGCTGGCGGCGGCGCTCGGGGCGGCCCTCCTCTGGCTCGGGCTCCGGAGTTTCGGCCTTTCACGCATCCCCGCCCTCATCGGCACCCTGGCCTGGGTCTGCGGGCCCCTGGTCACCGGGCAGGCGCTCACCTACGAGGTCCACGCCCTCCAACATCTGCTCCTGGGCGCGGCCTTTTTCTTCGCCGCGCGGGCGGTCGGAGGACGGGACGGCGGACCTTCCCCGAGGGACGGATTGGCGCTCTGCCTCGTCACGGGGCTGCTCTTCACGAATCATTACTCCGCCGCGGTGCTGCTCCCCGTCATAGGCTGGTGCCTCTGGCGCTCCTTCCGTGGGGCGGAGAGCGGTCGAAAAGCGCTTTGGATCGGCCTGGCCGTCGCGGCCTTTATCATTCCGCTCTCGGCTTACCTGTACCTGCCGCTGAGGGCGGGGGCCGATCAGGCTTACGACTACGGCATGGCGGGCAACCTGCCCAACCTCTGGGCCCACCTCACCGGAAAGAGCTACGCCTACAGCTACGTGGAGGGAAGCCGATTCGCGGCGGCGTTCCCCGCGGCGGGGGGAATGCTCTTCGATTCCATCCCCTGGCCCCTGTGGGCGCTGGTCCCCCTGGGGCTGGCCGGGCTCTTCAAGAGGAGTAAGGGGCTGGCGGTCGCCGGTCTCCTCACCCCCGTCCTCGTCGCGGCGGTCCTCTTCTTCTACCGCATCGTGGACCCCCTGGACTACCTCTCCCCCCTGGTGATGCTCGCGGCGGTCTGGGTGGCCTTCGGCGCCGAGTGGCTGAAGGGGCGTCTCGGCGAGAAAAAGAAACTCGGGGCGGCGCTGGTCGGTGTCGCTCTGGCTCTGGGCCTCGGCTGGTGGGCCTTCTCGGCGGCGACCGCCGAGCGGCCGCTTTCGGGCGACATCGCCAGGGCCGGCGCCCAGGACACCCTGCGGGAGCTGACCCCCGGGGCGCTCTACTTCGGCGAGGGCGACGACGTCCTCTTCGGACCCCTGGAACTCACCGCGGAGGGTCTCCGCCCCGACGCCCAGGTCCTCGACGAGCTGGGCAACCTCAACCGGGGACCGTTGGGGCCCGTTTACCCCACCCTCTACGGCCAGGTACGCCGGGACGCCCGGGATGCCTTCGCCCGTCGCTGGGCCGAGGGGGGCGGCGCCACCCATCTCTCGATCAACGCCATTCACCCTCTGTTCGGCATCGGGGCCCAGCGGCCTCTCGGGCTGACCCTTCGGCTGGCCTACCCCGACGCGCCCGGGCTGGACGCGGTCAACCGTCCGGTCCTCCCCGACGAGCCGTGGCGCTACCAGCGGCTGGGCGGTTTCCACCGCCTGGTTGAGTTGGAAACCGACGACACGTACCTGGAGAACGGGATGGGGTTCACCGCCCGGTTGCGGGGCCTGGCCTCGGACCGGCTCACCTTCCGGGCCGTGGGCGCGCTGGCCGCTGACCCGCTCTCGCCCCTGGGACCCGGGCTCCTGCGGCGGGCGCTCGACCTGGCGCCGGCGAGCCTGGTCAGCCTGTCCCGGGTGGCCCAGGCGGCATACCGCGGCGCGGTGTGGGGGCTCTGCGCCCTGGAGACGGGGGCTTCGGCCGCCGATCTGCCCGTAATCCTCCCCCCCTGGTTCAACCCCACCGGCGGGGCCATCGCCTTCCGGGAGAGGCTGCCCGAGGACCCGCGGGCCGGGGTCGTCGAGGAGTATCTCAAGGTCGGTATCGAGGCGGCGCGGGCGGCCCGCCGGTACGGAACGACGCCGGAGTCGGACTTCCTCCTGGCGCTGTTCGAGTTCGGTCTGGGGGATTCTGGGGAGGCGCATCGGCTGGCGGACGGAATACGGGCGCCCTCCGAGACGCTGGCCCCCCTCTTGAACGCGCTCCGGCGTGAGCTCGACGCCCGAAGGGAGGCGGACGTAAGTTTCGCGAATTGACGCCGTCCAGCCTCTTGTGCTATGTTGATGAGGGAAGTGGACGCCGGCTTTCACTTCCCCAGGTTTCCCTCCAAACGCCCCCTCGAGGAGGCTTCCCAGCGATGGAAGCGGAGTACCCTCCCAGTACCTACGGGCGGGAGCCCAGCGACGACCCCGCCCAACCCGCCCCCCCATCCACCACGCATCCGACGGATCGGTCCGCTCCGGTCGAGGAGGGGGGCCGATGACCGGCGTCGTGTGGCTGGAAGGCGTCCTGTGCGGGATTTTTCTCCTGGTCGGCTTCCTCGTCAGCTACTCCCTCTCCCAGCTGAGCCCCCGGCCGCACCGGGAGGATGAAGAGCGCGGCTCATCCCCGTGGACGCTCCGCCTGTTCCCGGTCCTCTTGACCCTGGTCGGGGTGGGCGCGGTCATCACCGGTCAGTCCTTTCTGAGCGGTCTGACGGCCGAGACGTGGGCCGTCTGGGTCGCCTGGCCCGCGGCGGCCGTCCTCGTCTCGGTCGTCGTCATTCTCCTCCCCCGGGCCCTGGGGCGGGGGGCGAAACCGAACCGGGTCCTGCGCGGCCTGCTCTGGCCGCCGGCCCTGGCGGTCGCGCCGGTGTGGTTCGTCATCTACCTCATCTCGTGGCCCTTCGTCCGCCTGTCCGGTCGGAGGCCGGACCGGGAAGACCCCTTCGGCTGGGTGACGCCCCACCCCTCACCCGCGACCGCGGGGGACGAGGTGGTCGAGCAGGCGAGGGAGATGGCCCGCCAGCTCGCCGACTTCCCGGAAAAAACGGTCAAGGAGGTGATGGTCCCCCGGATAGACGTCTTCTGCCTGGACCTCGAGGCGCCGCGGCGCGAGGTCCTCGAGGCGGTCACCCAACGCGGGCATTCCCGCGTCCCGGTCTACTCCGAAACCATAGACGACATCCGGGGCATCCTCTTCGTCAAGGAGCTCCTGACCCTCGACACGACAAAAGCCGAGGAGCCCCTCCCCGTGGAGCTCCTCCACGAGCCAATCTTCGTCCCGGAAACCAAGCTCATCGGCCGGCTCCTCGCCGAGTTCCAGGCCACGAAGAATCAGATAGCCGTCGTGGTGGACGAGTACGGAGGGACCGCCGGCATCGTGACCATCGAGGACATCCTCGAGGAAATCGTGGGGGAGATAGAGGACGAGTTCGACGACGACGAGGAGCTCATCCACAAGCTCGGAGACGGCACCTTCCTGGTGGACGCCCGGTGCGACATCGAGGAGGTCAACGAGACGGTGGGCTGTCAACTCCCCGACGAGGATTACGAGAGCCTGGGCGGCTTCATCATCGCCGAGTTGGGTCACATCCCCAAGCCGGGCGAGGTCGTGGAGAACGGCGTGTACCGGCTGGAGGTGATCGAGGCGACTCCGCGGCGGATAAAAAGCGTCCTCCTGGCTCCCAGGCCGAAGACCGAGGAATCCGACGAAGACTGAAGCGAGGCCGATGATCCACCCCCTGGTGCTGGCCAGCGGAAGCCCCCGGCGCAAGAAGCTCCTGGAAGAGGCCGGGGTTTCCTTCACCGTCGTCGTGCCGGCGGTGGATGAGTTCTGGCCCGACTCGGACCCGGTCCAGGCCGTGGAGCTGGCGGTGTGCAAGGCGCGGGCGGTCGCAAAGTCGCGTCTGACCGGCGAGGTCGTCCTGGCCGCCGACACCATCGTCCGCCTCCGGGGGAGGGTGCTGGGGAAGCCCCGCGACGAGGCGGAGGCGCGCGCCATGCTCACCGCCCTGGCCGGCGCGGAGCACACCGTGACGACCGGCGTGGCGGCCATGCTGGCGCCCGATGGAAACCCGCTCACCGTCCGGGTGGACAGCCGGGTGCGGATCCGCCGGCTGACCCCCGATGAGATTGACGATTACGTCGCCACCGGCTCGTCCCTCGACAAGGCCGGCGCCTACGCCGTCCAGGATGAGCGGTGGAACCTCGTGGAACGGGTCGAGGGTTCGGTGACCAACGTCATCGGCCTGCCGGTGGAAGAAACCTTGAAGCTCCTCGAGGCGCTCGACCGGACGGGGAATCAACGCACCCGCCGAAGATGAAAGATCCCCTCGAACGGCTGATAATCCACTTCATCGGCGGACCGCTGGCCCTCGAGCTGCCGCGGACGCTGTACACCGGGCTCGCGGAGATCTACCGACCCTTCCTCACCGACGGACCGATAACGCTCACCGTCACCTTCGACGTGCAGCCGTCGGTGGACTACAACATCGAGCTCGGTCTCCGGTTAATCTACCCCGAGGCGGGCGGGCGGCGCTTGATTCGCGAACCCCGGTTCGAGCTGATTCCCACCGAGGCGGGGGCCAGGGTCAAGTACCGCCTGAGCGGCTATCAGGATGTGGACTTCGTGCTGCGGGTGTGGGCGGCCATGTGTCTCCTGCCGCCGGGGGGTTTCCTCTTCCACGCCGCGGGGGTCGTCACGCCCCGGAGAAAAGGTTTTCTCATCTGCGGCCGGTCGGGCAGCGGGAAGAGCACCCTCGCCGGGAATCTCATCGGGAGGCCGGGATGGCACGTGCTCTCCGACGAGATGCCCGCCGTGCGGCGGAGAGACGGAGGCTGGACCATCGAATTCACACCCTTTTGGGGTGACCTGGAGCCCCGGATGCCGGCGGTGACCCGGGCCGGGTTGACCGGAATCTGCGTCCTGGAAAAGGGGGATACCGCGGGGCTGGAGCCGCTGACCGCCCGGGACGGGACGGCGCTCCTCGTCGCATCGGTCACCAGCTACGAGCCGCCGCCCTGGTTCGCCGACCTCGTCCTCCCCTTCGCCGCGGAGCTGTCCCGCCGCGTCCCGGCCCACCGGCTGACGGTGCCCCGGACGTTCGAGCCCGCCGAGCTGGCGGACCTGCTGGATGAAAATGGGGGTTGACAGCTCCGACCCCCTTTACTAGACTGCGCCCCGCCGAGGTACTGGGTGGGCCCTATTTTTTTGCCCTGTTCGGAGGTCGTCATGGGCAAGCGATTCTTCCTCTCCTCGCTCAAACAGCGGTTCCCCAAGCTCCTGTTGCCCGACTGGAAGTCGGCGCTCCGGGACTACGCCTTGATCCTGGTGGGCGCCGCCGTGGGGAGCTTCGGTCTCGTGGTGTTCCTGGTCCCCTACCGCATCGCCCCGGGGGGCATCGGCGGACTGGCCACGGTGCTGCACTTCCTCTGGCACGTCCCGGTGGGCGTGACGATGCTCGTATTCAACATCCCGTTGTTCCTCGTCGGTCTGAAGTTCCTCGGCGGCAGCTTCGGCCTGCGCACCATCTTCGGCATCGTTCTCTACTCCATTTTCGCCGACCTGTACGGCGAGATTCTGCGCATCCCCGTCCTCACCGATAACATCGTCATGGCCCTCGTGTACGGGGCGGTGCTCCTGGGGGCCGGCCTGGGGCTGGTCCTCCGGGGCGGAGGCTCCACCGGCGGCACCGACATCCCCGCCCGCATCCTCTCCCGCTACACCGGGCTCTCCACCGGGGTCAGCTTCCTCTTCTTCGACACGGCCATAATCGCCTTCGCCGGCGCGATTTTCGGCGAGGTGGACCTCATCCTCTACGGATTCCTGGCCCTGGGCGTCTCGATAAAGGTGATAGACGTCGTGCTGGACGGCTTCAGCTACGCCCGGGCGGCCATCATCGTCACCGACGTCCCCGACATCGTGTACTACCAGATAATGGCGGGGCTCAACCGGGGGGCCACCCTCACGAAGGGCCGGGGCATGTACACCGACGTGGACAAGAGCGTCATCTACTGCGTGATAGAGAAGCGGGAGGTGGAGCGGCTCAAGCGGCTGGTGAAGGTGGCGGATTCGAAGGCCTTCGTGGTCATCACCGACGTGCACGAGGTGATGGGCTACGGCTTCCGCCGCCGCGGCTCGGCGTAGGACACACGACGAAAAAAACGGGAACGTCGCCCTGATTTCAAATTGACTTTCTGATAAAGAAAGGATAAACTTAAGGTAGAGGTTAAAGGAGGATTGTGAGCCCGGAAGAGATTCTCCGACCTGCGGAATACCGTATCCGGCCCAAGGTCCGGGTCAACAACGACCTCTTTCCCCAGGGTCCCCCCACCTTCATCAAATGCACCGTAATCAAGAGGCTGATAGGCTCGGAGGATATCGAGCAGGTTTGGCGCTATTCACTCAGTAAAGTTGAAGGCCCTCCGGGGACGCACACCACCTACCGCCCAGAAAGATACCAGTGGGACCCGAACGACTGGCTGGGTAAGAAAGGACACGAGCCAATCCTTCTGACCAACCAAGACCCGCTCATCAAGTACGTTTACAACGTGATAATCACAAAAGAAGAACTTGCGATCTACGCTATCCCCCCCACTCCCCACATCGCATGGGCTAAGACGGTCAACGCCATAAGGCGGCCCGTGGACTGGTGGGACAGGACCGAGCAAGGCTTAATCATATTTCAAGACCACTTACCGCCTGAATACGCCGACGTCTTCAACAACTTCCCCCACCCCCAAGGGCCGGTCAACGGAGATTACTGGCCCGGAGACACGACCGACCACTGCCACTGGGACTGGCTCAAGCGCAGCCTCTGGCCGCAGGAACTGCACGAGGCCGTCTGCTCCTGGAGATGCTCATAGACGACTGGGGCACATTGGGAGAGCTTTACGAGGAGGATATCCATACCATCCCGCGCTGGGTGCTTTAGTGAAACGGAGGAGTCATGAAAACCGTCATATTGATGCTCGTGCTGCCGCTGGTCGCTCTCGCCGGCCTGGACGCCGTGTTCTTGGTGGGGGATTTTTACCAATACTGGTCGGAAGTGGTTGAGTACGTGCGTGACGACCCGCGCTTCGAGGTTGTTTACTTTTATAATATCATGGATTTCACGCCGCCTCTTGAGTTTATGCGCAACTTCGATGCGCTCTTCATAGGAGGGACATATACAGAGGAACCGGATGAGTTCGGCGATAACCTGGCCGACTATGTGGACGGCGGCGGCTGTGTGGTATGTATCTCTGAGATGCTCTTTTATGACCCCGGGGGTTGGGGCATCGGCGGTCGCTGGCTGGATGATGAGTACGCTCCTTACGGACCTATACCCGGTGAATTTTATGTCTACGATTACCAGGATCTGAACATCCTCGAGCCCGAGCACCCGATATTTGAGGGGGTATCCCATTTAAGCGATGTGTATTACCATATCCTGCTTGAGCTCCGTCCCGGGGCCCATGAGATAGCCGATTTCCCCCTCTACCCCGGCATAGCCGTAAATGCCGGCAATACAGTCGTCGGTCTTGATTACACTAGTAATAATCCGCAAGGCTGGACCGGGGACGGGTTTCTCATCATGGCCAACGCCGCCTGCTACCTGGCCGCCCACTCCGACGTGAAGGAAACCTCCTGGGGAGTGATAAAAGCGGCTTTCGACTAGACCCTGTGCAATGTAAAACAAAGGGCGGTCGACCCGCCCTTCTTTATTGAAACGAAACAATTAAACCAGACCGGCGAGGTGGAGGCTCACCCGCACGTAGTGGTCGTACTCGGCGGTCTTTACGGAATTCTCGCCCTTGGCCCCGGCGTAGTAGGCGGCGTCGTGGAGGTGGCGCAGACGGATGAGGGAGAGGAGTGGACGCAGTGACCGGTGCGCCGCGCCCTCGTCCCAGTCGTTGGCCTGGTAGGCGGCGTGCCAGAGGGCGGCGAAAATTACCGGGGCGAATCGGTCCCGCTCCTGGAGGGCGAGCATAAAGTTGTCCGCGGCGGCGAGGCCGGCCAGGTCCTCCTCCAGATACCCCGCCCGCCAGCTCTCGGCGTCCATGACGGTCAGCCGGCCGGGCATCTCCTCGGGCGGCTCCAGGGGCAGGGTCAGGAGGTCGAGCTCCTTCCCCCTTTCCAGCTCCATGCGCCAGACGACCTGGCGCCACATCAGGTCCCCGTGGACGGGCCGGGGGCCGTGGAATACGGAACCACCCCCCTCCAGGCTCGACACCAGGCCGGCGATGATGGCGCGGTAGGCCTTCGAGTTGACCCGATACCCGCGCAGGGCGCGCAAGTCCTCCTCGGCTCGGTGGAAGACCCCCTCGTTGACCGGCCCCCGCCCGGCGTCGTACTTCATCCGCTGCGCGATCTGGTCGTGGAAGGAGGCGAGGGTGCGCAGGCTCTTAGCGAAGACCACCCGGACGCGCGCCAGCACCGACCCCGTCGGCACGACGCCCAGGAGCCCGTAGAGCTTCCACAGCACCAGCCCGACCTCGACGCCGGGGACGAACTCGTAGAAACCGACCAGGGTGTTGCCGGAGCGTGTATCCGCGAGACGGCCGACGGGCCGCGGCACGAGCTCGCTGGAAAGCGCCGTGGCGAGCTCCCACTCCCGGTCGCCGCGCCCGGGCTCCTCCCGGGGGAGGTAGCGCTTGGCCACCAGAGCGTGCTCTCCGCCAGCGCCGCGCACGTCCAGGCGGTAGAGGTAATTCGTGCTGGGCTCCCCCTCCCGCTCCAGCAGCGGTTCGATCTTGCACCCCGCGGGTTTGAAGAGGGGGTTGCGGGTCGCCATAGCGAATGGTCCGACGGAGGGCGAATCGAGCCGCAACCGGCCGGCGTTGCCGACACCGGCGCTCTTCAGGAGCGCCATCAGCTCCGGTGGCGAGAGGAAGGGGTCGGAGGCGAACCAGTCGCCGTCGCCGACGGTCAGAGGCACCCCGCCCGCGGGGGGCTTTTCCGGGGTGAGGAGGAGGGGGAGGTAGAAGGTGAACCCCCGGTCGCCGGCCGCCGGACTCAACTTCACCAGTAAATGTGTCTGGGGCGGGTGGTGCCAGAGGGTCTCTACATCGGCGCCGGCCAGCCGGGCGTCGGCGCCGGCTCGCCGGTCGTTAACGATACGCCAGCGGCGAGGGTCGGCTAAAAGGGACAACTGCCCCTTCACCGCCTCCACCACGCTCGTCTGGTTCGGTATGTCCAACGGGATTTCGATCCTGGGGCCTCTACTTCATCTTGCAGTATACGGGGGCGACGACTATAATGTCAACGCGTCGCTAATCTAAAGAGGGCATCGAAAAGCCCATCCCGTCGAGGTCCGCCCATGGAGATAAAGCTCGTCCGGAAGGTCTTGGAGGCCCACGAGGCCCTGGCCGGCGAAATCCGCGCCGACCTCGCCAAAAGGCGCATCTACAGCGTGAACGTCATGAGCTCCCCCGGCGCCGGCAAGACGACCCTCCTGGAGCGCACCCTGGCCTCCCTGGCCGGTGAGCTCCGAGCCGGGGTAATCGAGGGCGACATCACCACCACCCGCGACGCCGACCGCATCGCCCGGCACGACATCCCCGTGGTCCAGGTGAACACGGAGCCCTTCGGCGGCGACTGCCACGTCGGCGCCAATTTCGTCAAGACCGCCCTCGGCGAGCTGCCCCTCGAGGAGCTCGACCTGATCATCATCGAGAACGTGGGCAACCTCGTCTGCCCCGCCGAGTTCGACCTGGGCGAGGACGACAAGGTCGTCGTCTTCTCCATCACCGAGGGGGAGGACAAGCCGCTGAAATACCCGCTGATGTTCCGCGAGTCCAGCGCCTGCGTGGTGAACAAGCTGGACCTGGCGCCGCATCTGGACGTTGACCTGGCGGCCCTCCGCGCCAACATCGAGCAGGTCAACCCGAAGCTCGCCGTCTTCGAGCTCTCGGCGAAGACCGGGCGAGGGCTCAGCGCCTGGCTGGACTGGCTCCGGGCGAGGGTTTCCGCCAAGCGGGGCTAAATGTTTGGAGGCTATAATCGAGGGGGCGGAGCGCCCCCTTTTTGCACCTGGGAGACCCTTCTATACCGGAAGCGCTCCTTGCCACCCAAGTTTGCGGCGTGTTAAAATGCGCCGACGCAAGCCCGCAGGAGAACACCCTTGGACTACCGCATCGAGCCTCTCACCCCGGAGCGCTTCGACGATTACGTCAAGCCCTGCTGGGTTCCCGGCGAGGAGCTCGAGGAGGGGGCCCGGCTGAAGCGGGATCTGGTCACGCGCCAGCTCGCGGAAGGGCTGATCGGGCGCATCCTCTACGTCGAGGGGAACCCGGTGGGCATCGCCGAGGCGCTGCCGCTGGAGATAGCGCCTTTTAAAATCGCCGGCGTGGACACGGCGGTGATCCACTGCGTCTGGGTCAAACCGGACTGGCAGGGTCGCGGGCTGGCCCGGGCGCTCATCGGGGAGGTTCGCCGGGCGGCGCACCCCAGCGCGCTGGCCGTCTTCGGCTTCGACTACGCCGGTTTCATGCCCGCCGAGTTCTTCCTCCATCTCGGCTTCACCGAGCTCGAGGAACGGGACAACATCAAGCTGTTGTACCTGCGCCCCGAGGGCGCGCCGTCCGACGAGCCGCCCCGGATAAGCTGGCTGCCCCGGAATTACCGGCCTGCCTTGAAACCGGGCAAGCTCGTCGTCGAGGTCTTCGTGGACCACCACTGCCCCTACGCCGCCCTCATCGCCGCCCGGGTCGTCTCCGCGGCCAGGGAGCTGGACTCCGAAAGAATCGAGGTCCTGGTCCACGACGTCAGCCGGCGCGAGGACACCCTGCGCCTGGGGAAATCCCTGGGCGTCTTCGCCGACGGCGAGGAGCTCTTCCTCGGTCCGCTGCCCCGTGACGAGGTCCTGGAGCTGCTGCGGGTCAAGCTGGAATCCCTGGAATAGGGAGGCCCGGGGAGCGGGGTGATTGGCGGAGCGCGAAGGTCCCCCTCTCCCGGCGGGAGGAGCGTTCACCCGCGGGATCGCGGGTGAGGGCCGCCATAGCCCCCTCTCCCTTCTAGGGAGAGGGTAGGGGTGAGGGTCGAGGGTGGAAGCGTAAAGCGGCGGGGAATAAAATCCCCGCCCTACATTACGAACCGCACGACACCCCGTAGGGGCGACCGTCCACGGTCGCCCGTTTGATTGCAACTCGTAGGGGCCGACCGACGGCGCACCGTTTAGGTCGGCCCGCGGGCGGGTCAGGAGACCCGCCCCTACGTCATCGCAGCCGCGCGATGTAGGGCGGCCCCCCCCAACGGGCCGGCTCTTTTATTACTCCACGACGTCGCGCGAGTCCACATCACCACCTGTCCCACGAAAAACCGGCCCTTATGGGCCGGCCCATTTTTACTCCGCAACATCGCCTGACCCTTCAAGCACTGCCCGCCTACTAAAAAAACCAGTCCCCAGGGCCGGCCCCCGGCGCTACTTCGAGGAGAGCGGTTCCGGCTTGGGGAGGAGCGGTTCGAAGCTGATGGGGTCTTCCAGCTCGGGGTTGAGCAGCCGGTCGCACTCGATCAGGTCGTGGGGGGCCAGCGGAATCTGTGTATCTTCCGTGACCTCGGCGGCGGCCGGGAATACGGGGAGGAGGCGGCGTCTGATCGGGTCCTGATCCCCCATGATGAAGAGCGCCGGGTCCACGTTCACCCCGTCGCGCAGAACCTCGTAATGGCAGTGGTTGCCGGTGGCGCGGCCGGTTGCGCCTATGGCGGCGATGACCTCGCCGCGGCGGACCACGTCTCCGGGCTTGACGAAGGCGCTGGAGCAGTGGGCGTAGCGGGTCTGGAAACCGTACCCGTGATCCACGCGCACCAGGAGACCATAGGCTCCGGCGAACCTTGCCACCACGACGACGCCGTCCGCGGCGGCCACGATCGGCGATCCGTGGGGCGCGACCAGGTCCACGCCGTTATGGAACTCGATCCCGAAGTTGATCGGATCGCGCCGGTATCCGAAACCGGACACGTTGCGGCCGTTGGGTACGGGGTTGATCGAGGGGAAGTGGACCAGCATGTCCTCCTGCCCACGGGTCAGCCGGACCAGTTCATCGAACTGGTTCACCTGGCGGTCGAGAATGGCCCGCGCCTGCAGAACCTCGACCTTCAGTTGGTTGCCCTCGGTCAGTGCCTGACCGAGCTCGGGACCGCCGATGCCGGTCTCGTCAGGCAGGCCGGGGGAAAAACCGCGCACCAGCCGCACGGCGTCGTTGATCCCTTCCAGTTCCGTCGCCTCATCCACCATGTACCGGAGCTGATCCTTGCCTCGGTTGAGGCTCTGCCGTTGGCGGATGTCGCGGTATGTCAGGCGGAGGAGCTCCCCGTGCTCGGAGAGGCGGACGAAGTAGAGGAAGGCGAAGATGACGACGCCGGTTATTGCGGCCAGAACCAGGACCCCCACGAAGGTGAGGAGCGTGGCGGAAAGCCGGGAACGGCGGATATCCCGTCCGCGGTGGTTCTCCACCAGAATCGTGAATCCCCGGAGCTTCAACGTCGCATCCCAGTTGGATCTATCCCGCTCCCAGGCCGAGTGCCCAATCCCTAGATTACCGTCAAGTCTAACACAGCGCCGTGGCAAGGACAATAGGACCGGAGGAAATTCTTAACCGGATTAACACCCACTTAATATATAGACCAAAAGGGGGACCTTGGCAAGCCCCCCCGAAAGTCATGAACGATGAAAAGGCATCCCGAAGCCCGTCCCGGCGCAATCCCCCCTACGTCTTTTTTTTGTGCGAGCGAACCTCGGCGATGATGAGGCTGAGGATGACGAGCCCGACCCCCACCACCACGCAGGTGTCGGCCGCGTTGAAGGTCGGCCAGGTGAAGCTGCCGAACTTGAAGTCCAGAAAATCCACCACGCCGCCCAGGCGGATGCGGTCCACGAGGTTGCCGAGCGCCCCGCCCAGGATGAAACCGAAGCCCCAGAGCTGCAGCTTGCTGATATCCCGGCCCAGGCCGAGCCAGGCGACCATAGCCAGGGAGACCAGGGCCTGGATCGCCATGAAGACGTAGGCCATGCCCGGCACGCCCCGCATGAATCCCCAAACCACGCCGGAGTTCTGACCGTGCACCAGGTTGAAGAAACCGGGAATGACTATCACACCGTGACGCTGAGGAATGGTCAGCGTGATGGCGATCTTGGACGCCTGATCAATGACGAGCGCCACCAGAGCGAGCCAGAGCGCCAGGCTCCGTCCCTTCAGCGTTTCCCCGAAGGATTTCCACCCCGGCCAGGGCATCAGCCCACCCCCAGCTCGCGGGCGCAGCGGCGGCAGACCTCAGGCTCCCCGGGCAGGCCCGGCACCAGCGTCTCGACGTGCCAGCAGCGCGGGCACTTGTCGCCTTCGGCCTCGGTTATTTTCAAACCGATAACGTAGTTCACGCCATCGAGAGTGTACTGAATCCACGGTGAGTTTATCTCCTCACCGGTTTCATCGGCCGGCTCATGGATTGCCAGTGAGGAGACGATGAACAGGTCCATCAAGTTTTTCTCACCACATTCTTTCAACCTCTCATAGGTTCCTCGCTCCTGAGGGATCAGCTCCACCGCGGCCTCAAGAGAGTTGCGCCCGGCAGACCTGAACTCCTCCATCCAGGTGTTGAATCCCGGAGTTCCATCCCTCGTCAGTAATAGGTGCTCCCACCGCTTGGCTATCTTTTCGTTTATCCACTCGGACAAGTCCGGCCAGTCGGCCAGGTGGACCGACGCCTCACGCTCGCCGGGCAACTGCTCCCAGAGCTCCTCGGCGGTGAAGACGAGAATCGGCGCCGTCAGCCGGGCCAGCGCGTCGGCGATGACGAAGAGCGCGGTCTGGGCCGCCCGGCGCTCGGGTGAATCCGCGGCCGAACAGTACAGCCGGTCCTTCAGCACGTCCAGGTACACTGCCGACAGGTCCACCGTGCAGAAGTTGTAGACGAGGTGGTACACCCGGTAAAATTCCAGGTTCTCGTAAGCCTTCGTCACCCTGTCCGCCACCTCGGCCAGCCGGTGCAGCGCCCAGCGGTCTATCTCGAAAAGTTCTGACTCGGCCACCGCATCCGCGGTCGGGTCGAAATCGTGGAGGTTGCCCAGGAGGAAGCGCCAGGTGTTGCGGATGCGGCGATAGGCGTCGGTGTTCCGCCTGAGTACCTCATCCCCCAGGCTGATGTCGCTCTTGTAATCGGCCGACGTGGCCCACAGGCGCAGGATGTCGGCGCCGTATTCACCGATGATGGTCTCGGGCAGGATGGCGTTGCCGAGGCTCTTGTGCATCGCCCGGCCTAGGGCGTCCAGCACCCACCCGTGCGTCAGCACCCGGCCGTAGGGCGGCTCGCCCTTCAGGGCCATGCCGGTCAGGAGCGAGACCTGGAACCAGCCGCGGTACTGGTCGCTCCCCTCCAGGTACATGTCCGAGGGCCAGACGAGGCCGTCCTGGGCGCGCTTGAGGACGGCGAGGTGGCTCACACCGCTCTCGAACCAGACGTCGAGGATGTCGGTCTCGCGCCTGAAGCCCCCGGCGCCGCACTTCGGACAGACCAGCCCCGGTGGGACGAGGCTCTCGATGGGCTCGGTGAACCAGGCGTCCGAGCCCTTCTCGGCCGCGAGGTCCCGGGCCAGGGCGGCCACCCGCGCGTCCAGCACCAGCTCGCCGCACACGGTGCAGTAGAGTCCGGGAATCGGCACCCCCCATCTCCGCTGGCGGGAGAGGCACCAGTCCGGGCGCAGCTCGAGCATGCTGGCCATGCGCTCCCGCCCCCAGACCGGGACCCAGTCAACCCGATCCACCACCTCCAGGCACCGCTTCCGCAGGTCGTCGTGGTCCACGTCCAGGAACCACTGTTCGGTGGCGCGGAATATCACCGGCTCCTTGCAGCGCCAGCAGTGGGGGTAGGAGTGGACGAGCTCCCCGGCGTAAAGGAGCGAGCCGTTGCCGCGCATGTGCTCGAGGATGGGCCCGTTGGCCTCGAAGACGTTCATGCCGGCCCAGAGCCCAACCTCGTCGGTGAAGCGCCCGGCGTGGTCCACCGGCACCAGCACCGGCAGATCGTGCTCCCGCCCGGTGTGGAAGTCCTCGGCCCCGTGCCCCGGGGCGGTGTGGACCAGCCCCGTACCCTGCTCCAGGGTGACGTAGTCTGCGGGCACGAAGACGGAATCACGCTCCAGGAAGGGGTGGCGGCACACCAGTCGTAAAAGCTCCTCACCCATGAGCGCATGAACCTCTTTCACCCCGCTCCACCCCAGGTCACGACAGACCTGGCCAAAAAGCCCCTCGGCGATGAGGTAGCGCTCCCCCGAGTGCTCCACCACCAGGTAGCGCAGCCGGGGGTGAACCGCCACCGCCACGTTGGCCGGCAGGGTCCAGGGGGTGGTGGTCCAGATGAGGGCGTACGCGCCGTCGTGGCCCCCCGAGAAAACACCGTCCGGATCGCGGACGACCGGGAAGCGGACGTAGATGGAGTGGCTGGAGTGGTCTTTATACTCCACCTCGGCGTCGGCCAGCGCCGTCTCGCAACTGGCGCACCAGAACACAGGGCGGAGCCCCTTGTAGACGTAACCCTTCTCCACCAGCCCCCGGAAGGCATCGAGCACCGTGGCCTCGTAATCGCGGTCCAGGGTCAGGTAGGGCCTCTCCCAGAGGCCGAAGACGCCCAGGCGCTTGAACTGGCCGCGCATGGTGTCCACGAAACCGAGCGCGAATTTTCTGCACTCCCGGCGCACGTCGCCGATGGACATCTCGCGGAATTTATCACCCAGCTCCCGGGCCACCTTGTGCTCGATGGGCATGCCGTGGCAGTCCCAGCCAGGCACGTAGGGGGTGTCGAAACCGCGCATGGACTTGTACTTGACGATGACGTCCTTGAGGACTTTGTTCAGCGCGGTTCCGGCGTGAACCTCGCCGTTGGCGTACGGCGGCCCGTCGTGGAGGATGTAGGAGGGCTTCCCCTTTGCTTTCTCCCGCAACAACGCGTAGATGCCGATTTCCTCCCAGTGGGCCAGTCTTTCCGGCTCCCTCGTGGGCAGACCGGCCCGCATGGGGAAATCGCTAACCGGCAGGTTGAGCGAGTCCTTATAGGTCTTCTCTCCCATCGTCGCACCCTTTTAATCGCAGAACGAATATACCCCACGCGAAACGAAGCAACGCCCTCGGCGTAACTGCGACGGCGAAGCCGTAAACCGAGCAGAGCGAGCTATGCCCCCGGCAAAAAGTAGGGGACAGGCTAGCAGGGGACGGGTTGGGTTGTCAAGCGGTTGTCCCGGGGGGACCATATATCCAGGGGGCCTCCGGGGAATCCATTCACTACGGTCCGATTGCGGGCGTTTCCCGGGAAGTAGTTTTTTCCAGCGCGAGACGCTCCTTCACCGCGTCCATCACGAAGGTGCTCGAAGCGAGGAATAAGAAGAAGGAACCGGCTATGGGTATGGTCAGGGGAAGAACGAAAATCGCGTCCACCATCCCCTGGATGAAGGTGAGAAGCCAGATGCTGCCGAGGGCGATGGAAAGGTAGCCGATGAACGTCCCGCGGTGCCGTATGCCGCCCAACGTGTACCTGCTCAGCTTGACGACGATGGTGATGAGGCACCCGAGCCCGATGAGCCCCGTCGAAAGAAGAGCGTAGATGAAGATGTTGTGCGGGTGCCTGGGGTAAAACCCGAACATGCGGAACATATACGGCATGACCGGGTTGAAATACCCCTCGAAGTTCGAGTGGCCGATTCCCCATACCGGACTATTCATCCAGAACTCGAAGGACCGGTACCACATTATCGGCCTGGCGAGCGATGAGGTGATGTCCGCCACCTGCCCCGCCGACTCGGTGCTAACCACGACCTGCTGAAGCTCCTGGGGGTCAACGAGCCCCGCCCCCCTGGACCCCAGGACCGGTATCGTGACGCAGAGGGCCACTGCCAGCGCGAGGGGGACAACCACCAGGTAGAGCTTCAGGCGCTTTTTGGGAGGCGGCAGCGCCAGGGTGAGAAACAGGATGCCGGCGGCCAGACCGAAGACGCCTCCGCGGGAGTAGGTGAAGATGGAGAGGACCGCCCCGGAAAGGGCCAGGACGAGTGAGAATACTTTCCAGCGCCAGTTCCGCCAGTAGAAGAACATGACGCTGTACAAAAGGGCGCAGGACGCGCTGAAGTAGACGAAGGAGTTGGGTGAGTAGAAGCTCCCGTCAACCCGGAACACGTCCGCGTACATCGATATGGACTGGCTCTCGTGGGAGAGGTCCGCCGTGTAGGTCACGCCCTTGATGAGCTCGAAGTACCCCGAGCCGAGGGAGTAACAGGCCCCCACGGTGAAGGCTTTGATCAGGCTCTCGAGCTCCCGCTCGTCGCGGATGTAGAGGCGGACGTAAACGTAGACCGTGGAGGCCAGGAGGAGGGGGATGAGCTCGAGCACCCCGTGGACGGCGAACCGGCTGACGAGGGTGGAGAAGATGATCGTGACCAGCCATATACCCAGCGGCTTGGAGAGCGGCGTGGGTTTAGGCTTCTCCCCCTCGTATCCCTGCAGCTTGTCGAGGACGATCACGAAGAGGTTGATGAGGAACATGAAGAGCGCGGGCGTGAAGTAGAACTCGTCGCTGCCGAACCGGAAAAGGAGGCCGAGGGGCATGAGGGCGACCAGAATCCTCGCCCACCACAGCCTCGCCTTCTCGTGGGCGAAGACGAGAAAAAGCGCCGCGGGCGCTATCAGGGCCGCCGTGGCCAAGAGCCCGATCATGAACCGGCGGGTGTAGGCGAAGTAGGTGAAGGTGAAGGCGACCAGGATGCACAAAAGGGCCAGGCCGGCCCAGCCGGCGAAGCGGTAGATCGGATGACGTTCCTTTAGTTCGAGCTCGCTCACGGCGTCCAGCGGGAGTAGCCGTAGATGTGGTCATTCCAGTACACGCCGTCCAGGTCGGAGTAGCGGACGCCGTCGGAGGAGTCGGCCTGAATGAAGCGGTCGTCCCCGGCGTAGATGCCTACGTGGCTGGGTCCGGCGCTGTAGGTGGAGAAGAAGACCAGGTCTCCGGGCAGGAGTACGTCGCGGGTGACGCGCCGCCCCTCGCGGTACTGGGGGCCGGCGGTGCGGGGGACCTCGATACCGTTCTGCTTGTAGACGCGCCACACGAGGCCGGAGCAGTCGAAGCCCGAGCTCGAGGTGCCGCCCCAGACGTAGGGCGAGCCCAGGTAACTCTCTGCGGTGGCCACGACGGCCTGGCGCCAGGCCTCGCCGGGACCGGCGGTCTCGAGCTCGACGTACCGCGCGGCGACCCACCCGGCGCGGCCGTCCTCGAGCTGAACGAAATACCAGCCCTCCCGGCGGCGGTACGCCCGGAAAGATGTGTCGGCGGAGAGGTGGGCGATGATGGCCGAGCCATCGGTGGCCTCGGTGCGCAGCGGGGCCCGGTTCGGCTGGGGGGTCTGGGGGGTGCCGGGGGGAGGGGTGCGGGGATTGGGCACCGCGCGCACGGAGCCGTCGTCGCGCTCCACCTTCCCCTCCGTGACGAGGGAAGAGGAGGGCACCCACCCGGCCAGGCCGTCCTGCTCGGTGAGGATGACCAGGCGCCACCCACCCAGCTCGGCCACGGCCTCGACCCGCTCCCCGGCCAGCCCCTCGCTCACCCGGCGGGCGTTGGAGGCCGGCGATTCGCGCACCGGGGTGGGGCTGGCGGCGAAAACGAGGGCCTCCTTCGGGGGCGGCTCCTCCCCGGGGAGCACGTGCGGCTCCAGGGTCGCCTCCTCGATGAGCCTAGCCTCGGTCTCCACCGCGACGACGCTCCCGGCGGGGATGACGGTGAGGTTGACCGACCAGGAGGGCGCCGAACCGGTAATGCCCACCGTGTAGCCCGAAACGCCGGCCTCCAGGTCCACCACGACCCGGGTCACGGCGGGATCAACGGAGTTCTGGGCGGCGCGGAGACCGGCCACCAGTCCGTCGCCCACGGTGGCCTCGAATTTGTTCGCGGGGAAGGATGCGTTTTCCAGGTCCAGGACCACGCGGTCGGGGTCGGGGAGCTCGAAATCCTTGTACGTGGGCTCGGTATCGGACTGGACTGCGACGCGCACCGTGCGGCTCTGTGGGTCGTAGTCCACCCTTTGGACGGTAGCCCCCAGCGCCGCGCCGCAGAATACAAAAAAGAGAATTTCCGCCCGGAACAAGCGCATTCGACTCCTCAGACGTCGGCCTCGTAGGCCCGCCGCAAGCAGGAAAGCACCCCGCCGTCCACCTCGCCCGCCTCGGCGAGCCTCAACTGGTGGGTGATCCGCACGCAGCCCAGATTCTTCGCCGGCTCCCACGCCCCGCCCGGCTCCTCACCGGGCAGCGCCAGACCTAAATAGATACCGTCCCGCTTCACCGCGATGACCGCGAACTGGTGCCGGCGGAAGAGGGAGACGTAGGTCCGGCAGGGATTGACACGCACGTCGGGCAGCTCGGCCCGAGCCCACTTCACCAGCCGGTCGTGAATCGGACGGAAGGCGGCCTTCGCCCCGGCGTACTGGGTGTCAACCAGCTCTTCGGACGTGGGCTCGACGCGGCCCTCGGTCTTCTCCGTCCCGGCGACGACGGCCCGGGCGTAGAGCTGGCCGAGGCCGTGATTTTCCTGGAGCCAGGCCGTACGCTCCCGCTTCCCCGCGGGTCCTGTCTTCTTCAGCAGGTCAACCCACCAGGCCAGGTCATGGCCGGTCTTGGCGGGGAAGTTGCGGACGATGGCCGCACGCTGCTCGTCCGGTGTCAGGCCCAATCTCTATCCCCCGTGGTATTCGGGCGACCCACAGGTCTCTGGCATTTACGATTCACCGCCAAGCCCAGGCCTACTTCTCCTCATCGTACCGGTAGCCGTACTCGGGCGCGGTCTCACCGGCGGCGAGGGCGGCGTCGTGGGCGATGAAGTCCCGCGACCCCGGGCCGTGCAGGTCGCAGTACGCCGTGGGCGCGGTGCCGTCAATGAAGTCCTCGCCTATCTTGTGCGGGCAGTCGGGGTTGGCCAAGAGCCCCGAGTCGCCGCAAACCACGTACCGCTGGAGCTTCAGCCCCTCGGGCACGGAGAACTCCTCGACGGGGTAGTTCTGGAGCACGTCGGCCATGTAGTCGCTCCAGAGGGGGACGGCATGGGACTCGCCGGTGGCGTTGTAGCCCAGGGAGGTGTGGTCGTCGAATCCGACCCAGACCGATGTGCAGAGCTGGGGGACGAAGCCGATGAACCAGCAGTCGCCCGCCTCGTTGGTGGTGCCGGTCTTTCCGGCGCAGGGGCGCTTTAAGGTGCGTCCGGCGCGGGCCGCGGTGCCGCCGGTCGTGGTGCCCTGCAGCATGGAGCGCATGATGAAGGCCGTCTCCCGCCGCAGGACCACCTCCGCCCGGGGGATGTTCTCCTTGATGACGTTGCCGTCGCGGTCCTTGATGAGCTTTATCGCCGTGGGCTCGACGTGGATGCCCAGGGTGGCGAAGGTGCCGAAGGCGCTGGCCATGTCCAGGGGGGTGACCTCGGAGGAGCCCAGGGCGATGGAGTATGTGTGGGCGATGGGGGTGCGGATGCCCATGCGCTCGGCATAGGTTCGCACCGGCTCGACGCCTAACTCCAGAATCAGCCGCGCCGCCACCAGGTTGATGGACATGGCGATGGCGGTGCGGATGGTCATCGGCCGACCCGAGTAGCCCATGGAGTAGTTGTGCGGGGCCCAGACCACGCCGTCGGCGTTGACCACGAAGGGCTTGTCCAGAAGGGTGTCGGCGGCGGTGTAACCGTTGTCTATGGCCGCGGTGTACACGAAGACCTTGAAAGCCGAGCCGGGCTGCCGGCGGGCGTACACGGCCCGGTTGAACTGGCTCTCGTCATAGTCCGACCCGCCCACCATGGCTTTGATGAAGCCCGTCCGCGGGTCTACGGAAACCAGCGCCGCCTGGGGGTAGGGTTTCTTCTCCAGGGACAGCTCCACCCGGCCCGTGGAGCGCACCAGGCTGGTCACCTTGACCGCTATCTCGGCGCCCTCCTGAATCTCCACCTCGGGCGGGTTGGGCCAGTGCCAGTAGAGGGGGGTGATGTCTATGCGGCCGGTGATGCCGCCGCCCAGGTCCACGTAGGCGAACTCGTCGTCCCGCTCGGTGACGATTCCGGAGCGGATCTGCCCCAGCTCCAGGTCCTCTATCTTGAGGTTGTCATTGCGGGGGTACGGCTTGTAGTTCCAGCGCTCCTGAACCCGCTCCAGCCCCTGGGCCACGTGCTTTTCGGCCAGCTCCTGCATACTCAAGTCCAGGGTGGTGTAGACCTTCATCCCCGCCTGATAGACGGCGTTGGAGCCGTACTCCTTCTCCAGCTCGGAGCGGATGTACTCCACGAAGTAGGGGGCCTTCGACTTGGTGCGGCGACGCTGGGCCAGCTCGATGGGCTGCGCCGCCGCCCAGGACCGCTCCTCCTCGGTGATGTACCCCACGTCGGCCATCATCAGAAGGACCGTGTTCCGTCGCAGCTTGGCCTGCTCGGGGTGGTAGTACGGCGAGTAACCGCCGGGGTTCTGGGGCAGCCCGGCGATGAGCGCCGCCTCGGGCAGGCTCAGCTCCCGCGCGTGCTTGCCGAAGAAGAACCGCGATGTGGCCTCCACCCCGTAGCAACCGTGCCCGTAGTAGATCTGGTTCAGGTAGAAGTAGAGTATCTCGTCCTTGGTGTAGGCCTTCTCTATCTGGACCGCCAGGATGGCCTCGCGGATTTTCCGCACCCAGCTCTTCTCCAGGGTGAGGAAGTAGTTTCGCGCCAGCTGCTGGGTGACGGTCGAGGCGCCCTGGCGCTTCTCACCGGCCATCAGGTCTATGAGTGCCGCCTTGCCGGTGCGCCATACGTTGATCCCCCAGTGCTCGTAGAAGCGCTGGTCCTCGATGGCCAGGGTTGCTTGGACCAGGTTGTCCGGTATCTCGCTCATCTGCACGACGTAACGTCGCTCTACGAGGAAGGTGGCGATCAGCTCGCCGTTGTCGTCGTAAACCTCGGTGGGCAGATAGCTCTCGAACTTCCACAGCCCGGAAATTTTCGGCAACCCGCCGGAGAAGGCGTGCACCAGACCGAGCCCCAACCCGATGATGAAAAAAGATGAAATGACGACGACGTATCCGGCCACCCGCCAGGAGAAAGCCCCCGTCCGGGCGCGGACCCCGGCCTTCGCCTCCACCCCGGGATGGGAGAGACCGCTCTCCAGGGTTTCGGGCACGGGACGCTGGAACAGGCGGCGGAACCACCCGCCGATCCGGGTGAACACATCGGCCCTGGCGTGCTTGGCTTTTACGGAACCCATCGGTCCTCGAACGGTTGGTAGTGTGACGGATCGGGGAAACGGTAAAGGGAGTCGGACGGCTATCCTACGACCCGTCTTGCACCACCGTTCCCCGTGGCGACCCCCCGATTATACCCCGTGGAACGCCCCCGGTTCAACACGGAGCGACCGGCACCCGGAGCGGTTCTTCCCGCGCGGCATCCAGTCGGGGAATGAAACACCGCAATCCGTTGATAATATAGCACATATCCCAAAGCCCGCGCCTTGACCTTTAGACGGATTTTATTTAAAATAAAGGCACTTACGTTCACGAAACCCGTCCGACGACCGAGCCCGGAGCCCCCTTGACCCGTCCGTTCCATTTGATCCTTCTCCTCCTGGCGGGGCCGCCCCTCTCGGTTCTGGCGGCCGAAGAGCCCCCCGTTCCCGACGGCGAAACGCCCCCGACCGACGGGGAGTCGGATTCCGTCGAGTCCGCACCGGCGGCTGAAACGGTCGAGTCCGAACCGGGGACTGAAATCACCGAATCGGCGACGGCGACCGAGACCGCCGAGTCCCCGGCGCCCTGGCGGCCGGACCCCGTGGAGGCGCTCTGGCGCTCGGGGGTCATCGCCGGCTGGGGACAGTTCTACAACGAGGAGTACCTGAAGGGGGTCGTCCTCTTCGGCCTCGAGGCGCTCACCGTGTACGGCATCATTTACTACGCCGACGCCGCGGCCTACGAGCGCCGTCAGTTCGAAGGCTTCGATATCCCCGACGATAGGATGAGCCCGGATTTGACCGACGTCTTCGCCCTGCGCGACTACCACCTGGATCTTTATAAAAATTACCGGGTGGACTACGAGACGCACATCTGGCTGGCCGCCCTGGTCGTGGTGTACTCCATGCTGGACGCTTACGTGGACGCCCACCTCGCCGACTTCGAGACCGGGGATGAGCTCACCGGGACCGGGGAAGCGGGGAAGGGGTTTTCGGTGGAGCTCGCTCCCCGCTTCTACACCGACTCGTGCGGAAATCCAGGCGCCGGCGTTTCCCTTTCCATCGTTTATTGACGGATCAGGAGGTTTACACTCCGCATGCCCAAGGACGAGAAAAACTCATATACCGCCGACGACATCCAGGTGTTAAAAGGCCTGGAAGCGGTCCGCAAGCGCCCGGCGATGTACATCGGCTCCACCGGCGAACGCGGCCTGCACCACCTGGTCTTCGAGGTGGTGGACAACTCGGTGGACGAGGCCATGGCCGGCTTCTGCGACCACATCGAGGTCGCGATCCACCCCGACAACTCGGTGACCGTGGTGGACAACGGCCGCGGCATCCCCGTGGACATCCACAAGGAGGAGAACCGCTCCGCCCTCGAGGTGGTGATGACCACCCTCCACGCCGGCGGCAAGTTCGACTCGAAGACGTACAAGGTGTCCGGCGGCCTGCACGGCGTGGGCGTCTCCGTCGTCAACGCCCTCTCCGCCTGGTGCGACGTGGAGGTCAAGCTCGACGGGAACATCCACCACCAGCGCTACATCCGCGGGGTACCCCAGGGGTCGGTGAGCGTCATCGGCAAGACCAAGAAGCGGGGGACCAAGATCAGCTTCATCCCGGACCCGATGGTCTTCGAGGCGACGGATTTCTCCTTCGACTTCCTGGCCAAGCGGCTGCGCGAGATGGCATTCCTGAACAAGGGGCTCACCATCGAGCTCTCCGACGAGCGCGACGGACGCCGCGTCCAGTACTCCTACTCGGGCGGGATCGTCGAGTTCATCGGGCACATCAACGCCGGCCGGACGCCCATCTACCCCACCATCGTCTACCTCGAGGGCGTGCGGGAGGAGACGGAGGACTCGGGGATGGTCTCCCTCGAGGTGGCCATGCAGCACTCCGACGGCTACACGGAGAACATCTTCACCTTCGCCAACAACATCAACACCGAGGAGGGCGGGACCCACCTATCCGGCTTCCGGGCCGCCCTGACCCGGACGACCAACGATTACGCCCGGGTCCAGGGCCTGTTGAAGAAGGACGAACCGCCGCTTTTAGGCGAGGACATCCGCGAGGGCATGGCCGCCGTGGTGAGCGTCAGAATCGGCAACCCCCAGTTCGAGGGTCAGATGAAGACCAAGCTGGGCAACAGCGAGCTCAAGGGGATAGTCGAGCAGATAGTGGGCGAGGGGCTGACCTTCTACTACGAGGAGCACCCGGACACGGCCCGCAAGATTGTGACCAAGTCGCTGGAGTCCGCCCGGGCGCGCCAGGCGGCCCGCAAGGCCCGCAACCTCGCCCGGCGCAAGAGCGCCCTCGAGGGGAGCTCACTCCCCGGAGTGCTCGCCGACTGCTCGGAGCGCGAACCGGAGAAATGCGAGCTGTTCATCGTGGAGGGCCCCTCGGCCGGCGGATCGGCCAAGCAGGGTCGCGACCGCGCCTACCAGGCCATCCTTCCCCTGGGCGGGAAGATCTTGAATGTGGAGAAGGCCCGCCTGGACAAGATTCTCTCCAACAACGAGCTCATCACCATCATCACCGCCGTCGGAACCGGCATCGCCGAGGAGTTCGAGCTCGAGAGGCTGCGCTACCACAAGCTCGTGATAATGACCGACGCCGACGTGGACGGCAGCCACATCCGCACCCTTCTTTTGACCTTCTTCTACCGCCAGATGCGGCCGCTTCTGGAGCAGGGGTATATCTACATCGCCCAGCCGCCGCTCTACCGGGTCAAGCGCGGCCGCGAGGAGTTCTACATGCAGAGCGAGGGGGAGATGGACCGTCTGCTCCTCGAGCTGGGCTGCCGGGGGGCTCGGGCGGAAATAAACGGCGCCAAGCTCGACGAGAAGGCCCTCCTGGGCCTGACCAGGCACCTCAGACGGGTGAAGCTCTCCTTCGATCGTCTCGAACGTCGGGGGCTGGACGTGGAGGAATACCTCGGCCGCGAGCGGGACGGTCGCCTGCCGCGATACTACCTGCGCGACCTCGAGACCGGCGACATCGAATACGCCTACACCGACCAGGAGCTGGGGCTTTTGGAGGAGAAGGCCGAGGCGGGGGAGGAGCTGGCCGACCTTTTGGGCCAGCGGTCGGAATGGAGGAAGCACGAGCCGGAGGAGCTGGGTGAGGCCACCGAGCTGGAGGAGCTCCGAGGCGCTTTGAGGGAGTTCGGCCTCGATTTCCCGGCGCAGAAAAAGCCCGGCATCACCCTCCACCTGGGCAAGGATGAGCGGTTCGAGCTGACCGACCCCCTGGAGCTTCTGGAAATCCTGCGCCGGACCGGCAATCGGGAGGTTTCCGTCCAGCGTTACAAGGGGCTGGGCGAGATGAATCCCGACCAGCTCTGGGAGACGACGATGGACCCGGCGAGCCGGACGCTGCTACAGGTGACGGTGGAGGACGCCTTCGCCGCCGACGAGATGTTCAGCGTGCTGATGGGGGACCAGGTGCCGCCGCGGCGGGAGTTCATCCGCTCCCACGCCCTCGAGGTGGCCAACCTGGACATCTGAGGCCGACCGGTCGTCGAGAATAGCGCACCACCCTCGTAGGGGCCGACCGACGGCGCGCCGTTCAGGTCGGCCCGCATCATCGCAATCGGCAAGGCACGGGCCGGGGTGAGGGTCTTCTTAAAAACGGCCCCCCTCTCCCCGTGGGAGGTCTGCAAGGCACGGGTCGGGGGTGAGGGCTGCCTTTTACCCCCTCTCCCCTCTGGGGAAAGGGTTGGGGTGAGGGGTAAAAGCGGCGGGGACTGAAGTCCCCGTCCTACATTCTCACGTCTGCGTTCCCCGCCGGTTGCCCCAGAGAATCGCCGCCAGGATGAGCCCCATCCCCGCGTAGCCGTACCACGGCAGCCGCTCGGCGAAGAAGACCGCCCCGCCCGCCGCGGCGATGACCGCCTCACCCACGTAGATGAGCGCCGCCCGCCCCGCCCCCAGCTTCGGCTGCCACCGCATCTGCCAGAAAACCACCAGCACAGTCGCCGCCAGCGAGAGGTACAGAAAAGCCGGGATGGACACCGCGTCCAGAGCCAATCGCGGCGTCTCCAACAGCGGCGAGAGCGTCATAGCCCCCACGCCGACCACCACCATCTGCACCGTGGTCAGGGTGAACTCGTGCCGGAGCTGTGAATCTTCATTTTCCTCCGCGGGCGCCCAGCGGTCAATGAAGGCCAGGTGGAGCGCGAAGATAGCCGCGCTGCCCAGGGTCAATAAATCACCCGGATTCACCGGCCCCGAGGGATCGGCCAACAGGTACACCCCGGCCAGGGAAACCGCCGCGGCGCCCAGCTCCCGCCATCGAATCCGCCGCCCGCACACCGGCCACGCGAAAAAAGGCGTGAGCACCACGTAGAGCGCGGTGATGAACCCCGACTTCCCCGCCCCGGTGTGCACCAGCCCCAAAGTCTGCAGGGCGTAACCCCCCAGGAGCAGAAGGCCCAGGAAGGCCCCTCGCCTAAGGACTTTGCCCTCGACGCGCCACCGCCGCCAGAGAAGAACCGCGAGGCAAACCGCCGCGGCCAGGCCGAACCGGACCCCCACCAACAGCCACGGGGTGGCCCGCGTCAACAGGAGCTTGAGCACGATGAAGGTCGAGCCCCAGATGACGGTGGCGACACCGAGATAAGCTCTAGCCTTGCGGGTCCGGTCCATGGCGCAGTCTTCGCCTTCGCAAGAGGGCATTCGCAGATTGTACCATCGGTCGGGGTGAAGGTGAGCGGACGGATTTTTTTCCGAAGCGGACGTTTTTTGCCCACTACAATCATCACCCTTGACAGTTCGCCCCCGTCTCCATACAATGATGCTGGGTTTGTTTGTCGTTGATCCTGCTTAACCTATAACACCCACCGCGGGGAAAGATCCGTCCGAACCATTGACTGCCGCAACCCTTAAGCTCCATCCCCTCAATAAGAAACGCAAAAAGGCGGAGCGTTTCAGCCTGGTCATCTGTCGGGACGGAGCCCTGGGCACCTTCCACCGGGACCTGGACCGCCGGGGCATCCGGCGCTTCGTCTGGATAACGGTGTCGGTCATCGTCGGCGCCGTGGTCCTGCTCTTCTTCTACTCGGACAACCTGCGCAAGCGGCTGGACCTCTTCACCCTCGAGCTGGAGAACGAGGACCAGCAGGGTGAGCTGACCAAGGCCCAGGAGGACATCGGCGACCTGAACCAGCAGCTAGCGGTCGTCCGGGAGGCCAACGACGTCGCCCGGCTGGCCCACGCTCTGCCCCTCGTGCCGGACTCGGAGCGGGAGGGCGGCATCGGTGGCGTGGAGCTGGGCCGGGCCATCGCCTCCTTCCCCCGCATCACCGACTCCCCCCTGGACGAAACGACGCAGCGCTACTTCGAGCGCTCCCTACGCCTGGCCGGTTCGATCAACTACGAAATTTCCCTCGTGAACCAGACCATCGAGCGGACCCGCCGCGAGGCCGACATCCGCGCCCACACGCCCTCCATCAAGCCCGTCGTCGGCCACATCATCAGCTTCATGGGCAACCGCATCCACCCCATCACCGGTCTCATACATTTCCACCGCGGCATTGACATCCAGGCGCCTTGGGGGACGCCCATCTTCGCCCCCGCGGACGGCGTGGTGATTTTCGCCGGCACCCGCGGCGGCTACGGCACCACCTGCTTCATTGACCACGGCTACGGCTACCAGACCCGCTACGGACACTGCTCCAGGCTCCACGTCAAGGAGGGCGACGAGGTCAAGCGGGGGCAGATAATCGCCGACGTCGGCTCCACCGGCATGTCCACCGGGCCTCACCTCCACTACGAGGTCCTGGTGGACGGAAGCGTCACCGACCCCATGGCCTACATCTTCCCCGACTACGAGTTCGACTAGGGGGCCGACCTTCGCACTCATAAAAAGACCGCTCGGGCGGTCTTTTTGCTGGAAGAGATTGACACGCCCGCGAGCCCGACCGTATAAAAAAAGGCCGCTTCCGGGCGGTCTTCCCGTCAAACGGCTTCAACCCGTCGGAGAATTCCGTCCTGCCTAACCGTCGGGCGGCTGCCAGAAAGTCTTCCGGCCCAGCAGGTCGTGGAGGTGTACCAGCCCCAGGGGCCGATGCTCATCGTCCACCACGACCAGGGCGGTGATGTTGTGGGTCTCCATGACCGCCACGGCATTTTCGGCGCTCGTCCCGGGAGGGATCGTCTTGGGATTATGGGTCATCATCGTCTCGGCGCAGATGTGCGCGGTGTCACGTTTCTGGGCTAAAATACGCAGCACGTCGCCGTTGGAGATGACGCCGGCCAGCCCTCCTCCGCCACAGACCACCGCGGTTATCCCCTGCCGCTTGCCGGCCAGCTCCCCGACCACCTCGGCGAAATCGGCCCCGACCCCCACGCTGGGGAATAGAGCGCCCGTAATGAGAACCTCGTCCACTGTGAGTAGGAGCAGGCGGTCGCCCAAGAGACCCCCCGGGTGGAAGCGGGCGAAGTCGTCGGCCTTGAACTGACGCAGCTCCATCAGCGCCACGGCCAGGGCATCGCCCAAGGCCAGCGCCGCAGTCGTCGAGGAGGTGGGCGCCAGGTTCAACGGGCACGCCTCCCGCTCCACGCTCGCGTCGAGGGCCACCTCGGCCTCGCGGGCCAGGGGGGAGTCTGGGGTTCCGACCAGGGCCACCAGCCGCGCGCCCAGCTTCTTCAGGTTCGGCACGATGGCCAGGAGCTCCCGGGTCCGCCCCGAGTTGGAGACCGCCAGGACCACGTCACCCGGGGTGACCATCCCCAGGTCGCCGTGGGCCGCCTCGCCGGGGTGGAGGAAGAACGCCGGCGTGCCGGTCGAAGAGAGGGTGGAGGCTATCTTGTCGGCGACGTGCCCGCTCTTGCCCATCCCGGCCACGATGACCCGCCCGGTGCAGCCGTGCAGGATGCGTACCGCCGCGGCGAAACTCTCGTCCAGACGCTCCGCCACGCGCGCCAGCGCCTCGCCCTCGACGGCCAGCACCTCGCGCCCCCGGGCCGTGATTTCCGCGTCCGTTTTCATGGGATGCTCACCGTCGTGTAAATCCTCATTTTAGCCGTAAATAAA
This sequence comes from bacterium, assembly GCA_035528375.1. Lineage (NCBI taxonomy): Bacteria > bacterium. The sequence goes on along the minus strand of DATKYS010000137.1, from coordinate 46,743 downwards.
CCTTAACAAAAACTTGACAAAAACGTACAAAAAGGGCTAGACTGTTGATGGCGGTTCGGCCGAGGGGTTACTGTGTAAAAGCAGGGGCCCCGAGGGCGTTACCGCTACTTTTTTTAGCTCCTTGGAGTATAAGGATCAGGCACATACACGATTCCATAAACCTGTTTCCTTACACCTTCGACGGCAACTTCATCACGGCGTAATCGGCACTATCGATAAGAGGCTATATCTTACTATCTTTCAACGCATTGCCACCACGCACCTCATAGGGCGTTTTTTTATGGTCGTGCCCGCTTTCATCGAGGAATAACAACCAACTCATTTAAATTCCCCCATTATCCACTGATTGACCATCGCGTCCCACTCGCCGCGGGCGCGCAGGATGAGCTCGCAGACCTCGCGCACGGCGCCCCGCCCCCCCTTGGCGGCGCAGACGTAGTGGACCCGCCCGCGCACGTCGGGGGCGGCGTCGGCGGGACAGCAGGCCAGCCCGGCGATGACCAGGCCCGGCAGGTCGTTCAGGTCGTCTCCGATGTAGCAGAGCCCGTCTTCCGCGCAGTCCGACGCCCGCAGGAGCTCCCGCACCGCCGGCCCCTTGTCCAGCGCGCCCTGGAGGCAGTGCTCCAGCCCCAGCTCCTCCGCTCGCCTTTCCACCGCCCGGCTGGACTTGCCGGTGACGATGGCCCGCTTGATCCCCGCCCGGCCCAGGAGGTAGAGCCCGAGCCCGTCCTTGACGTCGAAGATTTTTACCGGGACGCCGTCCGAGTCGGTGAACATCCCGCCGGCGGTGAGGACGCCGTCCACGTCCATGACCAGAAGGCTCACCCGCCGGGCGCGCTCTTCCAGGTCGGCGACCCGGGCCTCACCGGGAAAGGAGATTTTTTCAAACATCGGGACCCAGCTTTCCCAGTTCGCGCCGCAGACCGTCCACCGCCAATATCTGATCCATCAACCGCCCGAAGCTGTTCAGGGGCCAGACGGTGGCCGGATCGGACTTCGCCCGGGGAGGGTCGGGATGCGTCTCGGCGAAAAGAGCATCCACGCCGAAGGCCGCGGCGGCCCGGGCCAGCGGCGGCACGAACGCGCGCAGGCCGCCGGTCTGACCCGACGCCCCGCCCGGCTGCTGCAGCGAATGCGTCGCGTCGTAGCAGACCAGGGCTCCGATCTCCCGCATCACCGCCAGCGAACGCAGGTCCACCACCAGGTCATGATAGCCGAAGGCGTAGCCGCGCTCGGTGAGGATGATCCGGTCGCAACCCGCCGACGTCAGCTTGGCCACGATGTGCCGTGTGTCGTCGGGAGCGAGAAACTGCCCTTTCTTCACGTTCACCGGTTTGCCCGTAAGGGCGCAGGCGGTGACGAGGTCGGTCTGGCGGCAGAGGAAGGCCGGCACCTGGAGGCAGTCCACGACCTCCCCCGCCGCCCGGGCCTCCTCGGGGGAGTGGACGTCGGTGAGCACCGGCAGGCCGATCGCCTCCCGGACCTCGACGAGCACGCGCAACCCCTCTTCCAGGCCTGGGCCGCGGAAGCTCTCCCCGCCGGTCCGGTTCGCCTTGTCGTAGCTGGATTTAAAAATGAGGCCGCAGCCGCGCTCCATCGCCAGGTCGGCGAGACGCTCCGCCACCCGCAGGGTCGAGTCGCGGTCCTCGATGACGCAGGGGCCGGCGATGAAGACCAGTTCCCGACCCAGCTCCACCGTACCGACGTTGAACACGCTCAGTGGTTCCATTAAATTACCCTAGCGTCGCGGGGGTTCGAGCCCCAGCTCACCCATGACGACCTGCAGGTCCTGCCAAACGTCGCGCTTGGAGTCCGGGTTGCGCAGGCAGTAGGCCGGGTGGTAGGTGACGATGACCCGGGTGCGCTCGTTGTATCGGTGGATGGCGCCCCGGAGCCGGGAGATGGGCTCGTCGCGGCCCAGGAGGCGGATGGCGGCGTGTCGGCCCAGGCAGCAGATGAACTCCGGCGCGATGAGGTTTATCTGGGCCTCCAGGTAGGGACGACAGGCGGCCGCCTCGGCGGGCAGCGGGTCCCGGTTGCCCGGCGGCCGGCACTTGAGGATGTTGGCGATGTAAACCTCACCCCGCGCCAGGCCCATCGCCGCGATCATCTTGTCCAGGAGCTTCCCGGCCCGCCCTACGAAGGGACGGCCCTGGGCATCCTCGTCCGCCCCCGGAGCCTCGCCGATGAACATCAGCCGCGCGTCGGGCGCCCCCTCGCCGAAAACCACGCTGTTGCGGGTCCGGGAGAGCTCGCACTTGGTGCATCCGGCGGCGTCGGCCTCACAGGCCGCCAGGTCGGGCCATGTCCCGGGCTTCTCGGCAAAGAGGTCGCCCTCGGGCGGCAGGGCGGTCAAAGGCATCACACCGTCGTCGCTTTTAGGAATGGTTTTTTCCGGTTTCGCGGCCGGCTCGGGGGTTTCCACCGACGGCGCGGGGACGGGCCGGGGGAGGTACACCAGACCCACCCTCGCCCAGAGGGCAAGCTGCTCCGCCAGGAGTGAGCCACCGCCGCCCACCGGTTTAGGGCTTGCTCGATAACTGCAGCCGTTCCTGGACCAACTCCACCACCCGGTCAATGATGATGTAGGCCAGGGTCCGCTTGGACATCTTGGGGTAGGTCTCCACGGCGCCCTTAGAGTCTATGACGGTCACCACGTTGGTGTCCACGGCGAAGCCGGCGCCCTCCACGGTGATGTCGTTGGCCACGATGAGGTCCAGGTTCTTCTCCTCCAGCTTGGCGGTGGCGTTGGAGACCAGGTCGCTGGTCTCCATGGCGAACCCCACGTGGACGCGCCTGCCCTTCCTCTCGCTAAAGGATAGGAGGATGTCCGGGGCCGGCTTGAGCTTGACGCTGATATCTTTATCACCCTTCTTTATCTTCTCGCCGGCGACAATCTCGGGGGCGTAGTCGCTCACCGCGGCGGCGGAGATGAAGATGTGACAGTCCGGGTAGCTCCGCTCTACCGCATCGAGCATCTCCACGGCGGTGGTCACCTGGTGGAAGCGGACCCCGGCGGGCGGCGTCAGTGAGGTCGGGCCGGAGACGAGGGCCACCTTCCCCCCGCGCAGCCGCGCAGCCTCGGCGAGGGCGAACCCCATCTTCCCCGAGGCCGGGTTGGAGATGAACCGCACCGGGTCGAGCGCCTCCCGCGTGGCCCCGGCCGTGACCAGCACGTTGAAGCCTTCCAGGTCCTGGGTCTGGGACAAAAGCTCCAGGGCGCGCATGGAGATAGTCTCGATGGGCGCCAGCCGCCCGACTCCCTCCTCGCCGCAGGCCAGATCGCCCTCCACCGGGTCCACGAAATGATAGCCCAGTACCTTGAGCTCCCGCACGTTGCGCACCACCTGGGAGTTCGTCCACAGGCGGGTGTTCATCGCCGGGGCGATGAGGACGGGGCACTTCACCGCCAACAGGGTGGTGGTGAGCAGGTCGTCGGCCACACCGGAGTAGAGCTTGCCGAGAAGGTTGGCCGTGGCCGGGGCGACGACGCAGAGGTCCGCCTCCCGGGCCAGGTCCAGGTGGCGGTACTCGGGCTCGCCCGAGGAGGAGAACATCTCGACCAGGGCCGGCCGGCCGGTGAGTGAGGAAAAGGTCAGCGGCGTTACGAACCGGGCCGCGTTGGCCGTCAGGACGGTGTCCACCTCGACGCCGTGCCGGACGAACTCGCGCGCCAGCTCGCACGCCTTGTAGACCGCGATCCCTCCGGTCACGCCCAGGAGGACCCGGCTCCCCCTCACCCGTTCGTAGTCGATTGCGCGGTCCATACGAGCCTCCCAAAACCCGCTTAAAAAGACGTTGGCATTATAACACGGCGGGGGGTCCGGATTGCTCTGATGTAGGGGCTAGTCTTCAGACCCGCCCTCGGGCCGACCTAAAGGTCGGCTCCTACGAGGGTGACGCGCGATTAAATTACATCCCATAGGGCGGGGTTTCCCAACCCCGCCGTTTTTCCTGATGTAGCCCTCACCCCTACCCCTCTCCCACAGGGAGAGGGAAACCGTGGAGGCACACAAAATCGCCGTCCTACGCCAACGACGGTCTATCGGCCGTAGGGGCGGGTGTCCACACCCGCCCGTGATTGTGTCAACCTCCGTTGAACTAAACGTAGGGCGGGGACTTCAGTCCCCGCCGCTTTTTACACAACCAAAAACTACAGGTCGTAGTACAGGAAAATCTCGTAGGGGTGCGGGCGGTTGACGATTCTATTTATCTCGTTCTCCCGCTTGTAGGCGAGGTAGGCGGCGATGAGCTCCTCATCGAACACCCCCCCGGCCTTGAGGTACGCGTGGTCGTTCTCCAGGGAGTGGAGCGCCTGGACGAAGTCGCGGGGCATGAGGTGCTTCTTGCGCTCGGGCCCGACCAGGCCGCTCATCCGGCCCATGCCCTCGGGACCGAACGGTCCGTAGCCCAGCTCGGCTGGATCCAGGGCGTCCTTGATGCCGTCCAGCCCGGCTAAAAGTTGCGCGGCCAGGGAGAGGTAGATGTTGCCGGTGGCGTCGGAGGGGCGGAACTCTATCCGCCGCTTTTCGGGCGACGCGTAGGCCGGGACGCGCACCGCCGCCTCCCGGTTGGCCATGGCGTAGAAGAGCCACACCGGCGCCTCGTAGCCCTCCACCAGCCGCTTGTATGAATTGGTACTGGCGCAGCACAGGGCGGCCAGGCTCCGGGCGTGCTTGAGCACACCCGCCGTGTAGGCCCGCGCCAGACGGTTGAGACCCGTCTCGTCGTCCCCGGCGAAGGCGGATTCCCCGTCGCCCCGGCAGAGGTACTGGTGGAAGTGCATCCCAGACCCGTTGACCCCGTAGATGGGCTTGGGCATGAAGGTGGCGGTTTTCCCGGCGAGGACGGCCAGGTTCTGTATCACGTACTTGATCCACATCCCGTTGTCGGCCGTGCGCGCGAGGTCGTTGAAGAGGACCTCTATCTCCTGCTGCCCCGGACCACCCACCTCGTGGTGGTGGTACTTCACCGGGATGTCCATCTCGGTCAAGAGCCGCATCACCTCGGTGCGCAGGTCGTGGGTCTTGTCCCGGGGGTTGACGGCGTGGTAGCCGTCCTGGTGCTTGATCTGGTATCCCAGGTTCCCGTGCTCCGAGGGGCCGTAGTTCCAATCGGCCTCGTCGCAGTCGAACTCGTAGCCCAGGGCGTTGTCGCGCTTGGTGAAGACGACCTTGTCGAAGATGAAGAACTCGAACTCGGGGGAGAAGAGGGCGTCGGCGGCGCCGGCTTCCCCGGCCAGCTTGTTCTTCTTCAGGAAACTGCGGACGTAGGCCAGAGCCCGCTTGGCGACCTGCCGGGGATCGCCGGAGAAGGGCTCGCCGGTCCCGGCGGTGCAGCAGTCGCAGATGAAGCTAACGCACGGCTCCTCCCAGAAGACGTCCTCCATCGCCGTGGTCTTGTCCGGGATGAGCACCATGTCCCCGCCGGTGACTTTGCGCTGGAAGCCGGCGATGGCCGAGCCGTCGAAGCCCACCCCCCGGGTGAAGACCTTCTCGTCCAAAAACTCCACCGGGAGGGTCACGTGGTGCCAGCGGCCGGGGAGGTCCACGTACTTCAGGTCCACCGTGGTGATTTCCTCCTCCTCGAAGCGGCTTTTGATTTCCTCGGCCGTGGTCTCGTGGTTGAAGTCGAACTTGTACATGACCGTCTCCCCGTGGGGGTAAAAAAAGGGAACGCCCGCTCTTTGTCAGTTAAGTGGATTCTATCCGCCCCGCCGGCGCCTGTCAACCAAGGGGCCCGTCAATCCCCCCGGACCGGCGCGTATTTCACCCGGACGCGAGCGGAATCTCCGGGGGTGTGTCCAGGTCGAGGTCGGGGACTTCCTTGGAATCAATCCCCGCGCCGCACTCGGCGAGAAGCCCATTCAGCCGGACGATGCGCCCCGGCAGCGCACCCAGGGAAGTGTAACCCTCCACCGCGGCCCGGAGATAGGCGCAGGCCAGCTCCCCATGTCCCAGCCCCCGCGCCAGCCGACCCAAAAGCCCCAGCGCCTCGGTGCGCTCGAGGGGGACGCCGTACCGGTGAAAAACCCGGTAGGAGCGCATCAGCAGTGGGTGAGCCGTGACGTAGTCGTCGTTGGCCACCAGCACCTCGCCCAGCCGACACATCACCCGGGCCTCCTGGACGGGGTTCTGTATCCCCTCGGCGATGTGGGCCGCCCCCTTCAGGTCGGCGAGAGCCCCGCCCCACCTCCCCAGGCGTGAAAGGACCAGCCCCCGGTTGGACATGGACTCCGCCTGCCCCTCCCGGTGGTCCAGCCGTCGGTGCAGGTCCAGGGCGCGGGTGAAATGCTCCAGGGCCGTCCCGTCGTCGCCACGCTCACACGCCACCCGCCCGAGGGAGTTCAGGGTCCAGGCCTCGAGGAAGTGGTTCTTGATCCCGGCGTGAATCCGGAGCGCCTCGCTCAAGAGCTCCTCCGCCCGGTCGAAGTCCCCCCGGTAGAACTCGAGCAGCCCGAGGTTCCCCCGACAGTGGGCCTCGGTCACGGGGATGCCGGAGCGCCGGTTTAGTTCCAGGGTCTTCTCAAGCAGTTCCCCGGCCTCGTCGAATCCCCCAATCTCGAGGTACACGCTCGAAAGGTTGGACATCGTGACCGACTGGCCGAACACGTCGTCGCGTTCGATGTCTATTTGCAGGGCCTCGCGGTAGGCCGCGATGCTCTCCCCGAACTCGCAGCGCACCCGTCGGATGATGCCCACGTTGCCCAGGCAACGGGCCGCCGCCGTCGTGTTCCCCTGCCGGCGCTCGAGCTCCAGCGCCTGCTCGTAGGCCCGCAGCGCGGCGGGGTAATCGCCCTTGCGGAAAAAAACCGAGCCGAGGTTGTGGATGATGTGGCTCGTCACGGCCTGGTCGCCCAGGCGCCGGTTGATGGCCAGCGCCTTCTCGTAGGCCTGAATCGAGGAGGAGTAGTCACACTCGTAGAAGTGCACGTTGCCCAGATTGTTGTAAACGCTGGAGACGAGCCGCTGATCACCGATCTCTTCGGCGATGTCCCTGGCCCGCTGGAAGACCTGCTTCGCCGCCTCGTAGTCGCACGTGCGGACGTGGACCCGGCCCATCTCGACGAGCGATTTCGCCATCGCAACCGGCTGACCGGCGCTCAGTCCGAGCGCAGAATCGAGAATCTCCACCGCCCGGGCGTAGTCGCCCTTCGTGCGGTACTCCGCACCTTGCTCGACGAGCATCGCGACCTCGTGGAGCCCGTCGTCTATTTCTTTGAATACCTCCCGCGCCTCGGAAAAACGCCCGAGGGCCCCGTCGGAGTCCCCCCGCACCCGGCAGACGCGCCCCAGACCTGCGAGGAAAGTTCCGGCGAGGTCCCGCCGTCCGGAATCGGCGGCCCGCTCCAGTCCCCGGTGGAAGAGATCCTCGGCCCGCTCCGTATTCGCGCGTTTCAGCTCGCTATTGCCGAGGCCGGCAAGGGACTCGAGCTCGGCCGTCTCGTCCGCCGCGGACTCGGCGCGGGCGAGGGCGTCCGCGTAAGCCTCCGCCGCCCCCTCCCAGTCCCCGCGCAGATACCGGAGCAACCCGGCGGCCTTGTACACGTGCGCCCGCCGGGCGTCGGTATCGGAAGCCTTGTCCGCGCTGCGAATCGCGTCCACCACGGCGTTCCAGCGTCCCGCGGACGCCTCCTCCAGGGCCGCGAGAAGATGTTCCAGCGCCCCGGTCCCCCCGAGGCACGTGGGGAAGGCCGGCGGGGGGAGCCCGTTCAGGCTCCCCAGGCGGACCAGGGCCTCTTCGAATCGCTTGAGTACATCACTCATGGCAGCGCTCTGTTGAGCGTGTCAAAGGCGTGGATTGGCGAAAACCCGCTGCATCTTTTTACATTACAACAAAATCCTCCTTTTGTCAGCCCAAAAAAAGGGCGGCCGAGGCCGCCCTGGCTCGTGACGGGCCTTCTAGTAATTGCCCTTGGCGAAGCGCTCCAGCTTGTCCACCAGCTCGTAGCCGATGCGGCCCTGGCTCTCCACGCTCGAGGCGCCGATGTGGGGGGTGAGTATCACGTTGTCGAACTTCTTAAGCGTGTTCTTGGGGTCCATCGGTTCGACCTCGAAGACGTCCACGGCGGCCCGGCCCACTTTGCCCGATTCGAGCGCCCGGACAAGGGCCTCCTCGTTGACCACTCCGCCTCGGGCGACGTTGATCAGAATCACGTCGTCCTTCATCTTCGCGAACTCGGGGTCCGAGATGATGTGGTGGGTGTCCTTGGTATGCGGCAGGTGGAGGGTGATGATGTCGGAATCGGCCAGGAGCCTGTCGAAGGTCACCATACGGGCGTAGTCGCACTCCTCGACGAGGGGGTCGAAACCGATGACGCTCATTCCCAGGCCCTTGGCGCGTTTGGCGACCTCGGTACCGATGCGCCCCAGACCGATGATGCCCAGAACCTTGCCGCCCAGCTCGTTGCCCTTGAAGAGCTTCTTCTCCCACTGGCCCTTCTTCACGGAAACATCGGCGCGGCAGATGTGGCGGCTCACGGCGAACATGAGGCCGACGGCCAGCTCGGCCACGCCGGCGCTCGAGGCGGCCGGGGTGTTCCAGACCAGGATGCCCTTCTCGCGGGCGTAATCGGCGTCTATGTTGTCTATACCGACCCCGCCGCGCATGATCAGCTTGAGGCTGGTTCCGGCGTCAATGGCGGGCTGGCGGAACTTGGTCGCCGAACGGACGATGGCGACTTCGTAGCTCGGCACCTCGGCGACCAGCTCCTCCGGGGTCATTCCGGTCTTCACGATCACCTCGTGGCCCAAGTCCTGCATCATCTTGACGGCGTCCTCGGCCACGGCATCGCAGATGAGAACCTTCATCGCTCCTCCAATCGGAGTCTAAAATCCCTTCGGGATGGGTACTGAGGAAGCCGCCCGCTAGGGGGCGACCCCTTCAACCTATTTGAAACCGAGGATGTCGTCCACGTTCAACAGGAGGTCACGGACCTCGGGCAGCGTCATCGTCCCCATGTGGGCGATGCGGAAGGTCTTCTCCTTGAGCTTGCCGTAGCCGTTGGAGAGCGAGTATCCGCGCTTGCCCAGCTCGGAGTTGAGGTCGGCCACGGAGATGCCCTTGGTGTTCGTGATGCAGGTGAGGGACAGACTCTCGTAGCCGGGCTCGGGGAAGAGCTCGAATCCCCGGCTCTTGGCCCATCCACGGACGAGCTTGGCCATCTCGACGTGCTTGGCCCAGTGGGCCTCCAGATCCTTGGAGTAACGCTCCGCCTGCTTGCCCAGGGCGTACACCAGGCTGATGCCCGGGGTCGAGGGGGTTTGGTTGGTTCGCTTGCCGGCGGCGTACTCCCTGGCGCTGAGGAGATCGAAGTAGAAGCCGCGATTCTCCACCGTCTCGGCGCGCTGGAAGCATTTCTCGCTCACCGCGGCCACGGCCAGTCCCGGAGGCAGGCTCCAGGCCTTCTGGGTGCCGGCCAGGATGTAATCTATGCCCCAGGCGTCCACCTCGACTTTGGCAGCAGCCATCCCGGAAACCGCGTCCACGGCGAGGATCACGTCCGGGTATTTTTTCACCACATCCGCAATTTCCTTCAGCGGGGACATCACCCCGGTGGAGGTCTCGTTGAAGACCAAGGTCACCAGGTCGAAGCCGCCCTTGGCGAGCATTTTGTCAATGTCCTCGGGCTTGGCCGCCTTGCCCCATTCGTAATCCAGACGCTCGCTGTCTTTGCCGTTGGCCGCGGCGATGGTGTGCCAGCGGTCGCTGAAGGCGCCGACGACGACCGAGAGGATCTTTTTCTTGCACAGGTTGAGAATCGCCCCCTCCATAAGCCCGGTGGAGGAGCAGGTCCCGATCCAGATGAACTTGTCCGTGTAGAGGACCTTCTTCACGTTGTCCACGCAGAAGGCGTGGATCTTCTCGTAATCCTTGGACCGGTGCCCGACCATAGGTACGGCCATATCGTGGAGCGACTCGGGGGTTACCTCGACGGGGCCCGGGATGAAGAGCTTCTTGTGCATCGATCCTCCTGGACTTAAAGAGGTAGAAATGCCGGTTCTAGAGCGGGGGCAATTGTACGCGAGGGGCGGTTGACTGTCAAGGGGAACCCAGATAGGGAAAATGGCCTACCCAAGCCGATTTTCACTCGTCAAGGGGGTGATGGGGCGGCGGTTGAATTCCGCTATTTTTTTCACGAATAGAATCCCCGCCGGGGTTGACAATGAATGCCGCCGCAAATATACTGCCCAAGGTCTTTCGGCAGAAACGAAGTAACGCGAAGCGAAAAACCGGGAGGGTTGTGCGCAGCCGTGTGTGGATTGCAGGGGTCGCCATCCTGCTCTCATCGGCTTCGATCGCCGCCGAACACCTGCTCGCATGGGTCGCCTCGGGGGAGGCCGAGCGGGTCGAGGTTCTGGACCTGACGACCGGGGAGATTCTCACCAGCTTCGACCTCGACGCGGCACCGACCCACCTCTCACTTACCCCGGACCTGGAGTACCTCTACGTTTCCTGCCGCTCCGACGGACAGACCCACGTACTCCGGCCTTTCACGGGGAGCCCGGTCAAGAGGCTTCCTTACGTTCACCCTGTTTTTAGCGCCCACGATTCGGCGCACTACTACGCCCCGGGACTCGGCGGCGTTTTCCGCTACGAGGTGGACGGCTACAAATTCGATCAGTTGGCCTACCTCCCGGACACCCAGAACAGTTTCGCCTACGCCGTCTCCGCCGACGCCCGGTGGTTCATCTACGCGCAGCGCTTCGTGGACTGGCGCGAACAGGGGATAACCGACACGCCGATCTACGAGCGGGTGACGGTGTGCAACCTGGAGGAGTCCACCGGCCAGCACGTCAACCTGGGAGCCGAGCCGCTCTGCGTGGCGATTTCCCCGAGGGGAGATTACGCGGCCGTCGGCTGCGCCAACGGCGACGTCTCCCTCATCGCTCTGGGTGAGAATCCCGAGGTGACCTACACCGAGGAGCTGGCCGACCCGGTCCGCTTCGTCGGCTTCACCCCCGACGGCGGGGAGATTCTCTTCACCTCCAGGGACAGTGTCTTCACCACCTGGACGGGTTACCTGAACGAGCCTCTGGTGAGCTTCGATCTTCAGGCCATCCGGCTCGGGGGCGCGGAGATAGTGGACGGGGCGGTGGCCCCCGACGGCAACCTGGTGGTGGTGGACCGGGCGGGCACGCTCAGCCTCGTGGACCCCGAGGAGAAAAAGATCACCCTGAGCCTCTCCGTGGTGCCGGGGACCACCGACCTGGTCGTGGCCCTGGCGGACGAGGCCGGTCTGTAAGAGGAAGAGCGCGGTCGGTCATCGAGTTTAAAGGGGCGGAGAGGGTCATCAGTAACGACGTCCCTGAAACCGCGACCCGCTGAACCTTCGAGGAACGAGCACATGTCCGAAGAACTCAACCCCCCAAAAACCAGACGGGCCCGACTGCGCCGGGTATTCTGCATATTGGTTCTGGCGGGCGTCACCCTGACGTTCGCCGGATGCGCGGCGGGGAACGTGGAGCATTTCAACGGTGATAGCCCCGCCGACTTCTGGGCCGGTCTTTGGCACGGATTCATCCTCTTGTTTAGCTTCATCATCTCGCTGTTCACGGACACGGTAAAGGTCTATGAGGCGGCCAACGTGGGGTGGGCCTACGACCTGGGATTTCTCCTGGGCGTCATCATCTTCTGGCGCGGGAACGGCGAGATTATCCGCACGAGACGGTGGAAGAAGAAGGAGTAGCGGTCGCTGATTAGGAATCATACCGCTTTCGGCGCCGTTGCCGGGGGGACACGGGGAGAACCGCCCCGGCGGCTCAGCGGAGAGGATTTATAAGCTTCGTGTAAACAACCGGTCCCCGAAGGCCGGGGGGAATTCGGCGCCCCCCTTCAGGCGCCCGTAACACCGCAACCATCTGAACCTCCAAGGAGCTGATAGATGGCCGAAGAACTCAATCCCTTCAAGATCGCCCAGGCCCAGTTCGACGAGGCCGCCAAGAAGCTCGGCCTCGAGGCCCCCATGTGCGAGATCCTGCGCTGGCCCCGCCGCGAGTACAAATTCACCATCCCGGTGAAAATGGACAACGGGAAGACCAAGGTTTTCCACGGCTACCGCGTCCAGTACAACGACGCCCGTGGCCCGGGCAAGGGCGGCATCCGTTGGCACCCGGACGAGACCATAGACACCGTCCGCGCCCTGGCGGCGTGGATGACCTGGAAGTGCTCCGTGGTGGACATCCCCCTCGGCGGCGCCAAGGGCGGCGTGACCTGCAACCCCAAAGAGCTCTCCGATGGTGAAAAGGAGCGGCTGGCCCGGGGCTGGATGCGCGTCATCGCCCGCGAGCTGGGCGAGCACCGTGACGTCCCCGCCCCCGACGTCTACACCACCCCCCAGATCATGGCCTGGATGATGGATGAGTACGAGACCATCGTCGGCCGCAACCACCCCGCCGTCATCACCGGCAAGCCGTTGGAGCTCGGCGGATCCCAGGGCCGCGGTGACGCCACCGCCCGCGGCGGCATCTTCACCGTCCGCGAGGCCTGCAAGATATTCAAGATTGACCCGGCCAAGGCCACCTATGCCGTCCAGGGATTCGGCAACGCGGGCCAGTTCGCCGCCACCCTCCACAAGGAAGTTCTGGGCGGGGGCAAGCTGGTCGCCGTGTCCGATTCGAGAGGCGGCATCTACTCCGCCGCGGGCTTCGATCCGCACGACCTGGTGAAGTGGAAGCTCGAGAAGGGCACCGTCACCACCTACCCCAAGGCCGAGAAGAAGATATCCAACGAGGAGCTCCTCGAGCTGCCCGTGGACGTCCTCTACCCCTCGGCCCTGGAGAACGTCATCACCAAGGAGAACGCGGCCAAGATCAAGTGCAAGATCTCCTGCGAGCTGGCCAACGGCCCGACGACACCGGACGCCGACGTCATCCTGCACAAGAACGGCATCCACGTCATCCCCGACTTCCTGGCCAACGCCGGTGGCGTGACCGTTTCCTACTTCGAGCAGGTCCAGGGCACCTACAACTACTACTGGACGCTCCCGGACGTGCGGAAGCAGCTCGACGAGAAGATGACCAACGCCTACTACGCCGTGTACGACATGCACAAAAAGCAGAACGTGCACATGCGGCTGGCGGCGTACATGGTCGCGGTCAAGCGCGTCGCCGACGCGGTCAGACTCCGCGGCTGGGTGTAGTCCTATCGCGCCTGAGCACGAGGGGCCCGCGGGCCCCTCTTTTTTACGTTCGACGGGCTTCGTCCGCACTTGAAAACCACGTTCAACGATGGCGCATCGAAAGGCCGAGGGGCTTTCCATCGGAGGGCCCTTTTTCCCTTGAATCCGCCGCGCCGCAGGTTTATGCTCCAACCGTAAAAGAAACACCGTCAGAAAAGGGAGGGGAACCCATGCGCAACATTCTTCTCTTGTCCCTCATACTGTGCGTCTCCTGCACCACCACCACCGGAGCCGGACCAACCGACCTTGACGACGCCGTGGTCGTCTTCCTGGGCGCCTCCATCACCGAGGCGTTCCACTACCCCACCTACGACGAGTTCTTCCCCGACTACGATTTTCACAAGGTAATCGAATTCCAGGCGGACAAGTCGTCGGTTTTCCCCGACGTGCAGGCGTATGGTCCGGACATCGTCACGTTCAAGGAATGCGGGGCCTACTTCGATACGGGCGGGGACACCGATCTGGAGGCCATGAAGGGCTTCATGCAGGACATCGCCGATTTCTGCGAGAGTATCGGAGCGGTGCCGGTTCCGGCCACCACGCTGCCCATTGACGTGGGCTACGGCGACAACACCCAGGCCCAGCTCGACGACATCATCGAGTTCGACGCCTGGGTCCGTAGCTGGTGCGCGACCAACGGCTGGGAGTGCATGGACTACTACACCTGGATCGCCGACGCCGACGGGCAACTGCCACGGCAGTACCACGACGGCGATGGACTCCACCCCAACCAGGACGGCTACGACGTCCTCGGCCCCCACGTGATTCCCACCCTGGAGGGCGTGGAGCTGACCACCGCCGATGCGACCTTCGGGTGGATAAAGGCCCTCTACCGCTGATGCGCACCCGGAAGACTTTTTTCGATCTCAAACGCCCCCCGCGGGGCGTTTCTTTTAGGCGAGGGGCGAAACGACACAACGCCTCCGACGAATCCTTCCCGCCCGACTCCAGCCAATCCGAAACTGTCCCGGTTTTTTTAAGCGGCAAGACGACGGCGACGCCCCTTCCCACCGACGGCGGCGAGGATTGCCCTTCCGGGCCCGCTGTGCTATCATCCGCTCCAAACCTATCCACCTGGCGCCCGACGCCACACCGGATTTTTTTAAGGAGCTCAACCGCATGGCGAAGTACGTTTACACCTTCGGCGCCGGGAAGGCCGAGGGCTCGACCAAAATGAGGGACCTCCTGGGCGGCAAGGGCGCGGACCTGGCCGAGATGTCGAGCCTCGGCATCCCCGTCCCCCCCGGCTTCACCATCACCACCGAGGTCTGCACGGGTTATTACGAGAACGACAAGACCTACCCCGCCGACCTGGAGTCCCAGGTTGATCGGGCGCTCGCGGCCACCGAGAAGATTCTGGGTAAGCGTTTCGGCGATGCGAAAAACCCGCTTCTGTTCAGCGTGCGCTCCGGCGCCCGGGTCTCCATGCCCGGCATGATGGACACCGTGTTGAACCTCGGCCTCAACGACGAGACTGTCCGGGGCCTCATCGCGTCCACCGGCAACGCGCGCCTCGGCTGGGATTCCTACCGCCGCTTCATCGAGATGTTCGCCGACGTGGTCCGGGGCGTGGACCGGGAAAACTTCGAGCACGACCTCCAGAAGGCCAAGGACGCCAAGGGCGTCGAGCTGGACACCGACCTGGACGCGGCCGACCTGGAGAGGCTGGTCGGGCGGTACAGGGAAATTTACCGGCGGGAGCTGGGCGAGGAGTTCCCGACGAATCCCAAAGAGCAGCTCTGGGCCTCGATAGGCGCCGTCTTCGGCTCCTGGGAGACCCCCCGCGCCGTCACATACCGCAAGCTCAACGGCATCCCCGACGACTGGGGCACCGCGGTCAACGTGCAGACCATGGTCTTCGGCAATTTGGGCGACGATTCGGCCACCGGGGTGGCCTTCACCCGCAACCCGGCCACCGGCGCCCACGCCTACTTCTACGGCGAGTTCCTCGTCAACGCCCAGGGCGAGGACGTGGTGGCGGGGATACGCACGCCGCAGCAGATAAGCCGCCCCGGCAGCCGGGAATGGGCCGCGGGCAACGGCATCGGCGAGGATGAGCGCCGGACCAAGTTCCCCTCCCTCGAAGAGCTGATGCCCGAGGTCTACCGGCAGTTGGAGGAGATCCGCGCTAAGCTGGAGCGGCACTACAAAGACATGCAGGACGTGGAGTTCACCATCGAGCGGGACCGGCTCTGGATGCTACAGACCCGGCGGGGCAAGCGCACCGCCGCCGCCGCGGTAAAAATCGCCGTGGACATGGTGAAGGAGAAGCTCATCAACAAGGATGAGGCGATCATGCGGGTGGAGCCCAACCGCCTCGACGACCTCCTCCACCCGGTCTTCGACCAGGAGGCGAAAAATCAGGCGACCACCGTGGCCAAGGGCCTTCCCGCCTCGCCCGGCGCCGCCACGGGGCAGATCGTCTTCACCGCCGACGATGCCGAGGCCTGGGCCGGCGAGCGCAAGCGGGTCATCCTGGTCCGCCTGGAAACGAGCCCCGAGGACATCCACGGCATGAACGCCGCGGTGGGAATCCTCACCGCCCGCGGGGGGA
The DNA here is from genome assembly GCA_035528375.1 of bacterium. Taxonomy (NCBI): domain Bacteria; species bacterium. The sequence continues at coordinate 31,009 of DATKYS010000137.1, read as the reverse complement.
TGACCTCCCACGCCGCAGTGGTAGCCCGCGGGATGGGCAAGTGCTGCGTGGCCGGCTGCGGCGACCTCGCCATAGATTACGCGAAGAAATGCTTCACCGCCGCCGGCAAGACCCTGAAGGAGGGCGACTGGCTCTCCCTCGACGGCTCCACCGGCGAGGTCATCCAGGGCCAGGTGGCGACCCGGGACCCGGAGCTCACCGGCGATTTCGGCGAGTTCATGGCCTGGGCCGACGAGCTCCGCACCCTGGGGGTGCGCACCAACGCCGACACGCCCCACGATTCCAAGGTGGCGCTGCGCTTCGGCGCCGAGGGCATCGGCCTGACCCGCACCGAGCACATGTTCTTCGACCCCGAGCGGATTCTGGCCATGCGGGAGATGATTCTGGCCGACGACGAGAAGGGGCGCAAGACGGCCCTGGGCAAGCTCCTGCCCTACCAGCGCGAGGACTTCATCGGCATCTTCACCGCCATGGACGGGCTGCCGGTGACCATCCGCACCCTGGACCCGCCGCTGCACGAGTTTTTGCCGCACACCGAGGACGACCAGCGCGACCTGGCCCAGGCCGTCGGCGTACCGCTGGAGAAAATCCGGGCCCGGGTAATCGAGCTCCACGAGTCCAACCCCATGCTGGGTCTCCGCGGATGCCGCCTCGGCATAGCCTACCCCGAGATAACGGCCATGCAGGTCCGGGCCATTTTCGAGGCCGCCTGCGAGTGCAAGAAGAACGGGATAAACGCGCGCCCCGAGGTCATGATCCCGCTCACCAGCTGCCGGGAGGAGTTTGCCGACCAGAAGAGAGTGGTCGTGGCGACGGCCGAGGAGGTTTTTGCCGAAAAAGGCATCCGGGTGGACTACAAGGTGGGGACGATGATCGAGCTGCCCCGGGCGGCGCTCACCGCCGAAGATATTGCCCGCGAGGCCCAGTTCTTCTCCTTCGGCACCAACGACCTGACGCAGACGACCTTCGGCCTCTCGCGCGACGACGCGGGGACGTTCCTGCCGATGTACGTGAAAAAGGGCATCCTCCCCCACGACCCCTTCCAGGTGCTCGACCAGGAGGGGGTGGGTGTGCTGGTGGACTGGGCGACCAAGATGGGCCGGAAGGCGAGGCCGGACCTCAAGGTGGGCATCTGCGGCGAGCACGGCGGCGAGCCCCGGAGCGTCAAGTTCTGCCATCGCGTGGGCCTCAACTACGTCTCGTGCAGCCCCTACCGGGTGCCCATCGCCCGGCTGGCCGCGGCCCAGGCCGCCGTGGAGGACAAGCGCGGGGCGAGCTAGAAAACTGCGTAAACAATCAAAATAAGGGACCGGTCAGCCGGTCCCTCTTGCATATTTAAAGAAAGAAAATTTACAATGATGGTGAGGGGTCTGCTATTTTCTCTTGAAAGGACGCATGATGACTAATGTAGACGTTCTGGGGACGACGTTGAAGTACTTGGGCACGGCCGTAGCTATTTTCCTCAACATCTACTACTTCGTAACGGGTCGCAAGTCCGTCAAACAACAAAAGGAGGACACCGAAGAAATAGAAAAATTGACGTCCCACCAGGAGCCTTCTCGTAAAGCTGAGCTTCAACGTCGCAGTAACGGTACGACTATTAGGCTAATCGCAGTCTCCATCGTACTCGTGCTCGTCATTGTCGGCGGTGTGAATCTGGACGAGCACTATCTGAATCTGTTTTGGGAGGCGCTGAAGGAGGGTAATATCGAAGAGGCCAGCGCGTATCTGACTAAAGCGATTGCGGAAAACTCCGACAACCCGGAGATCGCAGAAGCATATGTCGGCTTGGGGGACACAAAGAGCGAGAGTGCCGATGCAAAGATAAAACCCGTTGAGGAAGAATCACCCTTCTTGATCACTTTAACCGAGTCCTTTTGGTCCGCCGAAAGCCCGGAGGACAATCCCGAGTATCATGCCATCACCGCCCTTACAGAGGCGCTCGTCTACTACGAGAAGGCAAGGGAAATTGATCCGGGCGACACCGAAGTGTCCATGAAGATTGAAAGTACCAGAAGAGAACTGACGCAGAGGCTTGAGCAGCTAGATCAATCCGGTCAGTTCTAGGGATGATGGAGGATATCAATTCGGCCGTGGAGAGCGGGTCGGGGAGGGGAGCGAATTAACAGGCAGGGTATTCAGCCCCCACCCTACGGGAATTTATTGAACTGCACATCACCCTCGTAGGGGCCGACCGACGGCACGCCGTTTAGGTCGGCCCGCTCTCCAGGCGCACATCGCCCCCGAGACCATGACAAAAAGGGTCGGGAACAATCCCGACACTTTCCGCTCAACGACCGTCAGCGTGGTCAATCCAACCCGCCCCAGCTCACCTCGTAGCAGCCCCACTCGATCCAGTCGAAGACGAGGTCCTTCTCCTTCGCGGAGAGGAGGGCGGTGTGGTCGGGTCCCCGCATCCCCGAGCGGGGCGCCTCGGTCAGCACCCGGACCAGCGGCGAGCCCATGTCGTAGGGGACGGCGGGGGGGCTGTCCCCGGACAACGCCGCCTCGTAGGAGGACAGGTTCACCCCGCCCAGCGCCAGCTCGGCGTCGTGGCAGCTCTTGCAGCTCCCGGCGAGAACGGGTCCCACCTGGTCCCAGCCGACGATCGGCCCCGCCGGCTCCGCGATGTTGGCCAGGAGCACCCCCGCGGGCACGATCGCCGCCAGGGCAATTATCCACCGGAAACGGCGCACGTCTCCCCCTTCCCTTCGGGTCCTACTTCTCCTCGGGCAGGGCGACGAAGCTCCGCCCGCCGTGGCTCCAGACGTAGAGCAGAACCGGCCCCTCCGTTTTCCCGACGATTTTCCCGAGCTCCGCCGGGTCGTTCACCGAGACGCCGTCGGCCTTGAGGATGACCATACCGGGCGAGATGCCGACCCGCGCGGCCTCGCCGTAACCCTCCACGTCCAGGACCACGACGCCGGTGTTGCCTTCGTAACCCAACCGGGACTTCAGCTCGGGCGTAAGAGAGCCCACGGTGATGCCGCGGACGGTTTCCTTGCCGCCCCTCGTGGGCGGACCGCCGGGGGTCGTGGAGGAGGCCGGGGTCAGATCGGAGGGCCGCTCGCCGACGGTCACCGTCACGGCCTGCTCATCGCCGTTGCGGAGCAGTTCCAGGCGCACCTTTTTGCCGGGCCGGACGGCCGCGACGCGGTTCCGCAGATCGTTGGCGTCCGACACCGCCCTGCCGTCCATCCCGACGATGACGTCGCCGACCTTGATCCCGGCTTCCCCGGCCGGGGTGTCGCTCATGACCTCGCCCACCAGCGCGCCCTTCACGGCCTCATCCAGCCCGAGGGTCTCGCGCAGCGCCGGGGTGACGTCCTGTATGGAAACCCCCAGCCAGCCCCGCGTCACCGTCCCGGTCTCGATGAGCTGATCCATGACGCCCCTGGCCTGGTTGACCGGGATGGCGAAGCCCACGCCCATGTAGCCGCCGGTGCGGCTGGCGATGGCGGTGTTGATGCCCACGACCTGGCCGGCGAGGTTGACCAGGGCGCCGCCGGAGTTGCCCGGGTTGATGGCGGCGTCGGTCTGGATGAAGTCCTCGTAGTCCGCCAGGCGCATGTTGGTCCGGCCGGTGGCACTCACTATCCCGGCCGTGACCGTGTTTTCAAGGCCGAAGGGGCTACCCAGGGCGACCACCCAGTCCCCAACCTGGAGGTCGTCGGAATTACCCAGGGGCGCCACGGGCAACCCCTCGGCCTCGATCTTTATCACGGCGATGTCGGAGGAGGGATCCGCGCCGACGACCGTGGCGTCGAACTCACGCCCGTCGGTCAGGGCGACCCGGATCTCCTTCGCCCCCTCCACCACGTGATTGTTCGTCAGAATGTAACCCTCGGGAGAGACGATGACCCCCGAGCCGTTCCCCTCGGCGTAGAAATCCTTCTCCTGCCCGCCGTGGGGGCCGAAGAAGAACTCAAACGGGTCCCCGCCGGGGAAATCGGGGGGGCTGAAATCGAAACCGGGGAAGGAAGAGCCGGTGACCTTGGTCACCGTCTGCACCTGCACCACCGCCGGGCCGACTACCTGGGCCACGGCCACGAAGGCCTTGTTCGTGTCGGCGAATTTGGGCAGGTCCTCGGGATTGATGGCCTGCACGGTGCTCGTCGTCGCGGGGGCCGCCTCGCCGGGGCCGTTCACGTACACGACCGTCAGGAGCACGCCTAAACCTAGAACAAGCGCGGCCAAAGTAAAGGTCAAAACCTTCCACTTCCTCAGGGCCAGTTCGTCCACGGGGTCCATCTAGCTCACTTCCTTCGCGTTCGGGGTGGCAAATCAGTAATTTAAACGAAGGACGGCGGATCGGAGTTCCAAATTTTACGGCTGCTCCGCCGCGGTCGCCGGGGCGAGGTGGCGGACGGGAAGGCCGGTCAGGCGGGCGAGCTCCAGGGCCAGAAGAGCCCGGTGGCAGCGGGCCGGGTCGGCCTCGTAGCACAGAAGGGCGGTCGGCGTTGACTTTACTGATTCAGACAGCTCCCGCAGCAGGTCTGTGTTTTTGGCCAGCACCTCGGCGGCGTACCAGGCGGCGAAAATTTCCGGAGCCGCTCCGTCGCGGAAGCGCTCCCGGATGTCCCTCGGCACCCCGAGCCGGGGCTCGTTGCGGTAGGCGATGCCGGCGACGGCCAGGGCCTCTTCCAGCCCGCGCTTTCGGAATTCGGGCCGGCGGGACCAGGGGTCGCGCCGGACGTCGAGGAGCGTCGCTATACCTTCGCGCTCGAGCGTCCCGATAAAAGAAACGAGGGACGCGCCCTCGTAACCGATGGTGAAGATGTACCCCATGCGCCTACCACTCCCGCGCCTTTATCTCCCCCCAGCTAGACTCGACCACGTTTTCCTCACCCTCCATGAACCACACCAGCACCCGGTCCAGGATGTCCCGGCGGTTGGCCTCCCCGGAAACGGCCTCCAGGGGGCAGGCGAACAGAACCGTGCGCCAGTTGCAGCCCTCGTTGGCGATGACGGCCTTGTGGTGATGGACGCCGTCGGGGTCGGTCCAGTGGGCCTCGGTCCACCCCACGGCGGACTCGAGCTGGTCGGGGAAATTCTCTACGCTCACCCACTTGATGTCGTAGGATTCGGTGATGAGCCGGGCGCTATCCGTGGGTTCGAGGGACCAGTCGTCGTCCACCTCGATCCAGTCGGTGAAGTTGTCGCGGGGGTAGTCCAGGCCGACGAACCAATCGAAGAAGGGGCTGGGCATCTGGTCCTCGGAGTCGGCGTCGGCGACGCAGTTCCAGGCTATCCACATCCCGGAGAGCATCAGCCCCCGACCGCCGTCGGTCGCCAGCCACTGCCGCAGGGTCTCCTCCTCGGCCGGGGACAGGGCCGAGTGGCCGTAAACGGGGTCCGAGGCGGGGCGCCCGCAGGAATTGCAGGTCACCCAGATGACCACGTCGTAGGGAGCCAGGTCGTCCGTGGCCGGCTCGCCGCTGTCGTCGTGGTCCCAGAGATTGTACTCTACGCCCAGCGCGTCCAGGAGGGTCTCGTAGCCCGTGTAAAAGTGCTGGGGGAAGTCCACCCCGTCCTCCTCGTCGGCGACCAGGAGGACGTAGGGGGAGGAGGGCGTCGGCGCCGTTTTTTCGACGGCGCAGGGCCGGGCGGCGGCGGCGAGAAAGGCCGCGAGGATTATCGTTGAAACGGTGCGCATCCGCTGGCTCCTGACGGGGGGCTCACGACGGCATCTTAGCAGGGACCGGTCGGCCGGTCAAGGACACGGTTGGTTTACGACACCTGGGGTAACGGGGTTCCGATCGGGGGAGACGTTTCTCTCCAGCAGGCCGGGAGCCCCCTCGGGTGCTTAGTTTTTAAAAAAGCGGCCCCGTGCACGTGAACCGGCCGCTCCGATCCGGGAGCCATCCCAGGTCCGCGTGAATCTCGTCCCTAAAAAAAGCGGGCCCTCCCGGGCCCGTGGTGGGCGATACTGGAATCGAACCAGTGACCTCTTGCATGTCAAGCAAGCACTCTAACCAACTGAGCTAATCGCCCAAGACGCGGCAGGGAGAAGTTACCAGAGAGGGGGTGGGTTGTCAAGGCGGCGGGGGTCGCGACCCGCACGGGGTGCGATTCGTGCTCCACGGTCGGTGAGGGAGCGGCGGCAATTTTTCAAGATCCCGACTGCACGTCCGAGATGAGAAAGGACCCCCTCGGATCGTTGGTCAGTGATAAGGGATACGTGTCAATCCATCGGTTTCAACGGATCGGTGCGAACCACTTGCAAAAAAGGGCCCCTTCGGGCCCCAAGAAACGGAATTACACAGGAGACTTCGTTTTCCAGAAAGGCAACGGCTCTCTACTCAACAAAAAAGGGCCCCTTCGGGCCCTTCTCCACGATTGAGGTTGGATGGTAACTCGGAACAAAACACCAGTCGCCATACACCTACAAAAAAGGGCCCCTTCGGGCCCCTTTTTATCAAGGAAGATCAGTCGAGAGGGATGTTGAGACTCCAGCCGGGATAGATGAGGTCCGGGTCCTTGATGAGGTCCTTGTTAACCTCATAAATCCGCGGCCATTCGGCGCAACGCTGCCAACCCCAGACGTTCTCGGCGATCATCCAGAGGCAGTCACCGTCAACTACGACGTAGGTGTCGTACTTCTTCGGCGGCTCGACGGGAATCTCGTACTTGCGGGCTTCGGCGTTGACATCCTGGATCTGCTTCTCGAGGTCGTTCAGACGAGCGCGTAGCGTCTCGTTCTCGGCCTCGATGGGCTCAGCTTTGCCGTTCAGGTCGGCAGCCTCGCCGTTGTACTTCTCGACGAGCTCTTCACGGCTCAGTCCGGTTCCCTCTTCGTCAGCATCGAGTTCGGCCTTGATGCGATCCCTCTCCACGTCGGAGAGCTCCACTTCACCTTGAGCGAAGGCCGGGAGAACGAAGAGGATAACCAGGAGGATCGGGAAGAATTTCTTCATAAGGACTTACCGCCCCCTTCCTCTATGTGCTTGTTTGTTATCGGTTAACTTCGTGAGGTCGGGACTCCCCGGTTCTAGCGGGAAGCCTCCCATTCCTCGTACGCGGCCTTCTTCTGAGCGAGGTTCTCTTTAGCCCTCTCGAGCTCCGCATCCTTCTGCTCGATTCTGGCCTTGAGGCTTTCATTCTCATCCTGAGCAGCGTTCAGCCTCTTGTCAGCGCTCACCTTGCCAGCTTTTGCTACGTCGTACTCCTTCAGCTCAGCATCGGAGTAGCCGCAGCTGGTGATGAAGGGAACGATGGCGAGGAGGGCGAAGGCGAAGGCGAGAACCAGCCACCTCATGGTCGATTTCCGCATTCTTGACACCACCTCCGGTCTAAAGGGATCTGGGTTTGCTCGGCTGGAATTACGTCAGGACACTCCTGTGGAATCCTGACCTCGGAACTTCATAAGTGAAGAAAAAGCCTTGTCTTACTTAAATAGAGGACCCTCTATCCGCGTCTCTTTTGATTGGACTGCACTGTGATGCTAACCGGGAGTTATTTAAATGTCAAGTTTTTTTGTATCTCTTTGCCATTGCCGGATTAAAACATTTTCGAGAATTACCGCTGAGGGGGGATAAATCCTCGACCTCGGCTTCGTTCACCGCAGCGGATTCCACCCACTCCGCAATCCCGCCGGCCCCCAAAGTATACCCCGGGCGACGATGAGCGCGATGGCGCGGTCGGGAATCGGTTTGCAGGGCGGCGACCGATTGGCGATTTATGTTTCCCCAACTCCTTGGTTCCAATTAATTCCAACTGAGTAATTGTGAATCATACCATATTTCATCCGTTTTTGCAAAATTGTGCAAATGGCGCCCGGGGTTGTCAGGGCGGTGCGTATCGGTTATCATGCCGAGGTTGGTCGTCCCCAACGTCAACGTAACGGGAGAAGGGATGGATAAACCACGTTTCTACTTCCTGAACGGCGGGAAAACGGCGGAGCTTGACTTCTCGAACCTCGGCTTCGACTACCTCCGCTGCCCCTACCGTTTCGAGGCGGTGTTCGAGCACGGAATCTGGCGGACGCGGGGGGTCATCGAGGACAGCGTGATGCACCTACCCGAGGGCAGCCAGGCGCTGCACTACGGCCAGGAGCTCTTCGAGGGGATGAAGGTCCAGTCCGGCACCGACGGGAAGGTGTACGCCTTCCGTCCCCTGGAGAACGCCCGACGGATGAACGACGGGGCAAGGTACCTCCAGGCCCCGCCGATACCCGAGGACCTCTTCATCCGGGGCATCGAGGAGGTCACGCTGGCCAACCTGCCCTACGTGCCGCCCTACGGATCCGGGGCGGCGCTCTACGTGAGGCCCTTTTATCTGGGCGTCGGGGACAACGTGGGCGTCAAGCCGGCCAAGAGCTACATCTTCCGCATCTTCGTCACCCCGGTGGGTCCCTACTTCAAGGGCGGGTTCGGACCCGACCAGGGCAAGCGCTTCCGGGTGTCGGAACACGACCGGGCGGCGCCCCGGGGCACGGGGCACATCAAGGCCGGCGGCAACTACGCGGCCAGCTTCATCGCCGGACACGAGGCCAAGGGCCACGGCTACGCCGAGGCGCTGTACCTCGACCCCGCCCTTCACACCTACATCGAGGAGATCGGGGCGGCCAACTTCCTCGGTCTCAAGGGGAAGGCGCTCATCACGCCCGAGTCGCACTCCATCCTCCCCTCCATCACCCGCCGCTCGATCATGGAAATCGCGGAAAAGGTCTTCAAGTGGCCCACCGAGACCCGGAAAATCCCGCTGGCGGAGCTGGACACACTCGACGCCGCCGCCTGTTGCGGCACCGCCGCGGTGCTCGTCTGGGTTCAGGAAATCGTGGGGCCCGAGAAGAGCTGGACCTTCCCCTTCGACGAACGTTGGCAGAAGCTCTACGACGAGCTGGTGGGCATCCAGACGGCGGCCAGGCCCGATCCCTTCGGCTGGCGCCACGAGATAAAGGGCTGATCGGCATCCACCCGAGGAGGGAGTCGGAATAGGGGTCTTTGTATTCCACACCGCCCCGTAATGGCTCGTAGAGGCCGACCTTAAGGTCGGCCCGCGGCGGCCCGCAGAGGGGCCGCCCTACATTTTCCCTCTCCCTGCGGGAGGAGCCTTCGCTCACGGGTCGGGGTGAGGAGCACTATTGATAAAAAGACACGGCGGGGACCAACATCCCCGCCCTAAAGCACCACGAGGCACCGGCCCCCTCGTTAAAAAACCTCGGCAGGTCCTACCCGGATGTGTGTGTACCTTTTTATAACACCGCGAGTGTGGATACAATTTAACCCCTGTGTTACATTATTACCGTGATGTAACAAACCGCCGCAGGGGGAGCCCCATGAAAATACTGATCATAGACGACCACCAGCCCACCCTGGCCCTGCTGTCCGCCATAATCAAGAAGGGCGGCTACGAACCGGTGACCGCCTCGCAGGGCGCCGAGGCGCTGGACATCATCCGCGGAGAGGACATCGGCGTGGTCTTCACCGATCTGGTCATGCCCGGGATGGACGGCCTCACCTTTTTGCTGGAAGCCAAGAATGTTGACGGGGACCTGCCGGTGATAATGATGACCGGCCAGGGGAGCGTGGAGACGGCGGTGGAGGCGATGCGGCGCGGCGCCGAGGACTACCTCTCCAAGCCGATCAAGCGCGACGAGGTCCTGGTCCAGATCGAACGCGCCCTGGAAAAGCGGAAGCTCCTGCGCGAGAACCGGGAGCTCAAGGGCGAGCTGGCCGACCGCTACACCTTCGAAACCATCATCGGCAACTCCAGGAAGATGCATGAGGTTTTCAAGCTCATCGCCAAGGTGGCCGACGTGGACTCCACCGTTTTGATCCGGGGGGAGAACGGCACCGGCAAGGACCTGGTGGCCAAGGCCATCCACTACAACTCCAAGCGGAGGGACGGGCCCTTCATCAAGATAGACTGCACCGCCCTGCCCGAGGGGCTCCTGGAGAGCGAACTCTTCGGCTACAAGAAGGGGGCGTTCACCGGGGCCCACCGCGACAAGCCGGGGCGTGTCGAGAACGCCGACGGCGGAACCCTCTTCCTCGACGAGATATCGGAGCTGGACCTGCCGCTCCAGGCCAAGGTCCTGCGGCTCATCCAGGAGCACCGCTTCGAACGTCTGGGCGAGAACCAGGTCCGCGATGTGGACATCCGCATCGTGGCCTCCACCAACCGCGACCTGGAACGGGAGATGGAGGAGGGGCGCTTCCGCCGCGACCTCTTCTACCGCCTCAACGTGGTGCCCGTCACCCTGCCGCCCCTGCGCGAGCGCGAGGGCGACGTCATTCTCATCACCAAGGCGCTCTTCGAGCGGACCTGCCAGCGGTACAACCGCCGACTGGAGGGCATCTCCCAGGGGGCGGTCGAGGCCCTGGAACGCTACCCCTGGCCCGGAAACGTCCGCGAGCTGGAAAATCTGATCGAGCGCATCGTCGTGCTCACCGACGGCGAGCGGGTCAACGTCACCCTGGAAAACCTCCCGGAGAACATCCTGGCCGCCGAGGACGGCTTTCTGGGGCACGCCGTGGCCCAGGGGCTCTCCCTGGACGAACTGGAACGGGAGTACATCAAGGCGGTCCTGGCCCGGACCAGCGGTCACAAGGCCGAGGCCGCCCAGATTCTGGGCATCAACCGCAAGACCCTTCTGGAGAAGCGCAAGCGGTACAACCTGGAGTGAGTGGAGAACGCCCGCCCCTACGAGACCCCCTCGCAGGGGCCGACCTTCAGGTCGGCCCGTGTGTCTAAAGGCCCGCCTCTAGGCCTATCCGCCGCGCATCCACCCCGTAGGGGCGACCGTCCACTGTCGCCCGCGGACGGGTCTAAAGACCCGCCCCTACATCATCACAACCCGGGGTGAGGGCCGCTGCACATAAAAAAAAGAACGGGATACGAAAACCCCCGCCCTCCTACCGTCCACAACTACCGGCTGACGACGAACCGGCGGACGAGGGCGGCCTCATCCGCGGTAAGGCGGTAGAGGTAGACGCCCGGCGCGTGACCCGAGGCGTCCCAGGACACCGCGTGCTCGCCGGCGGTCTCGTACCCGTCGGCCAGAGTGGCCACCCGGCGGCCCGCGGCGTCGTACACCGCCAGCTCGACCTCGCCGGCCTCGGGCATGTAGAAGGAAATATTGGTGCCGCCAACCGCCGGGTTGGGGAAGGCGTTGCGCAGCTCCACCACCCGCCCGCCGTCCGGGGGCAGGGTAATTTCCACGGGGCCGTAGCTGGTCGGGTCGCCGTACCGGCCCAGCACGTCCACCCGATACCGGTAGGTCCCGCCGGGCTCCACGTCCAGGTCGTAGTACATCACGTCGGTGTAGCCCTCGAGGGGCCTCTCATTCAAGGGCCGCCATCCGTCGGCCTCCTCGCGCATGAGGATGAAGTAGATTTCTTCGCAGCCGCAGACGTTGAAGCTTATCCGCACGCCGTCGCCCACCGGCGTTGCCGCCAGGTCGGTGAGGGATCCCGCGGGCGCGTCGGCCCCGTTCTCCAGCATCCACAGAAATACAGGCCAGTGCAGCTCGCAGGTCGGCTCGATCTCCGCGGGCGGCGGCGCGAAGCCCCCCTCCTCCTCCGTGTTCACCTCGAAGGAGAAGCCCGGCACCCCACCCTCGAAGGCATCATCGGGGGAGATCCCATCGGGAAAATAATCCCCTCCGTATGACCAATCGTCGAAATCTCCGTTCACCGGGTAGAGGATTTCGCCGGGGCGCCCGACCTCGTACGGGCCGTGCCCCTGGCCGGTGATGACGGCGTTCATCGCGTTGCCGTACTCGCGGAGGGTCGCCTCGTCGGGGGTCGGTTCGTCCACGTACCCCCAGGGGAGCAGAATCAGCTCGCCGAAGCTGTGGTAGCTGACGGCGAACTGGAACTCCCGGTCCAGGAAGAAGTCGTGGACCGCCATAGTCTCCGGTTCGCTGAAGGGAGAGGTGCCGCGGTAGAGATCCGACCAGGGGTTGGGGCTGGAGCCGTGGTCGTCGTAGCCCCACATGTAGCCGTAGTTGCGGTTCAGGTCCACGCCGTCTGGCGGCCGCATGTTCTTCCGCCGCCAGCCGTAAGGGCTCCCGTCGTGATGCTCCTCCACCCAGACGTGGCCGTCGGGGTTGATCGAGGGGACGATGAACACCTCGTGGGCGTCAATGAGGTAGGCCAGCTCCGGGTCGGTGTAGTAATCCTCGGCGATGCGGTTGAGGAAATACATGGGAATCTCGAGGGTCATTATCTCCCGGGCGTGGGTGTTGCCGTGGATGAAGATTTCCCCCTCCGCCTCGTCCACCGCGGGGTTGTCGCTGACCTTCATGCACCAGATGTCCCGGTCCAGGTAGCTGTGGCCCAGGCTGAAAAGGTCGAAGATGTCGGGGTGGTCGGCGGCCAGCTCCTGAAGCTCGGCCTCGGTCTCGGCGATGGTGCGGTAGCCGCCGTAGAAGGAGTCGCCGCCCCGGGAGCCGAAGCGCACCTGGGAGAAATCGTAGTCCACCACCCGCCAGCGGTAGCCCAGGGAGGCCAGGGCCTCGAGGTCTGAGTCCGTGGCCAGGACGTGCAGCCCGTCGGCGGTGTTGTACGAGAGGACGTCCAGGTCCAGGGGGGCGAGCTGATTGAAATCGCCGCGGCTGTACGCCTCGACGACGACCCACTGCGTCCCCGCGGGCGCGGCGGACGCCCAGAGCACCGCGAGGAATAGCAACACGTTAAACGGTCTCTTCATCCCACGTCCTATTCTCCACCCACCATCTCAAGTATAAACTTAAAAACGGCGCGGATTCAAGGCATTCTTGTCAGCGGGACCGGTCGGTGGTAAGGTTGGTCCCTCGAAACGCGCGCGGAGGAGCCCGCCGGAGCATGAAGCGCGAGATCGTCCGGTTGCGTAAAAGCGAACGGGGCCGCCGGAGCCGACCCGGTGCCCCGCTTTCCGCCTGCGTCGTCTGGGGCAACGACTACGCGTCCGGCCTTGCGAACCTGGGCCACCAGCGCGTGTGGGCGCTGACCGACGACACCCCCGGCTGGTCCGCCGACCGACTCTACACCCTCGACCGGTCGGAGGGCCGGCCCCTCTCCTTCGCCTGGGACCGCCCCCTCGGTTCCTTCGATCTGGTCCTGGCCTCGGTTTCCTTCGAGAACGACTACCCGGCGCTCCTGGACACGCTGCGTTCCGCCGGCCTCCTCGCCGGGCACGGGGAGAGGGGGGGGCCGCTCTTAATCGCCGGCGGCGTCGCCCCCGGTCTGAACCCCTTGCCCCTGGCGCCCTTTTTCGACGCGGTTTATCGGGGAGACGCCGAGACCGTCCTGCCGTCGGTGCTGGAGGGGACTTTTCAAAATCCGCCCCGCACGAGGGAGGAGGCCTGGTCGCTCTTCGGAAAATTCGGCCTCCACGTTGACGCCCTCGGTGCGCCGGGGGAGCGCCGGGTCTGGACGTCCGGCTCCTACGCGGCGAGTGAGACGGTGCACCCCGCGGGACACTTCGGCGAGACGGCGCTGGTGGAGCTGGGGCGCGGCTGTCCCCGCAGGTGCCGTTTCTGCGCCGTGTGCTGGACGGCGGGCGGCTTCCGACCGGCCGATCCCGACGCCCTGAGGGAACAGATTCTCAGGGTGACGGGGGACCTGGGCGTGAATCGGGTGGGGCTCGTCGGCGCCGCGGTCGCCGAGGGGGACGGTTTCCGCGACCTCCTCCGGTGGCTGAAGGGGAGGGGCCTGCGGGCCACGGCCAGCTCCCTCAGGGCGGACCTCCTGGACGGGGACACGGCCCGCCTCCTGGTGGAGCTGGGCCAGCGGACGTTGACCCTCTCCGCCGAAGCGGGCTCGCAGGGCTTGCGCGATAAGCTGGGCAAGGGGCTCTCAGACGGGGACATCCTCGCCGCCGCCGACGCCGCGCGAAAGGCCGGAGCCCGCGGTCTCAAGCTGTACCTGATGTACGGCCCGCCCGGGGAGACCGATGACGACCTCCGCGCCGCCGGTTCCCTGACCGCGGAAATCAAAAAAAAGCTCGACCGGACGCGCCTGACGGTGTCGGCCTCTCCCTTCGTCCCCAAGCCCGGCACGCCGCTGGCCGACGTACCGCTCCTGGGCGAGCGGGAGCTGAGGCGGAGGCGGAAGCTCCTCGCGGGCGTGCTGCGCCGGGCCGGCGTCCAGTCCTTCACCGGCGAATCGCCGCGCCAGGCGCTCTGGCAGGCGGCGCTGACACGGGGCGACGGGACGGTCCTCTCGCGCCTCCTGGCCGGTGAGACCAGGGGTGTGCTGATAAAAGAGGCCGTGGACCGGCGATAAAAAAACGCGGCCCGGGGCCGCGTCCTTTTTTTTACGGCTCGCCCAGGATGGGTACCGGGTTCTCTATCTCCTCCTCGGTCCGCGTCGCCTCGGCGTCCAGCTTGGCGACGGCGTCGGAGTCCACGTACACCGTGGTCTTCTCGCGCAAGCCGTCCATGTAGGACTCGAGCACATCGCGGTACTGCAAGGCGGCCGCCCGCTCTTTCAGCAGGTCGTACCCCACCCCCTCCGGTTTCTGGAACTCGCCGGTGTCAATCCTATCCTTTACCAGGACGATGGCGAAGAGGGTGATGTTACCCTGCCGGTAGGGAATCACCGCGGAGACCTTCCCCAGTGGAATCGCCTGGCAGACAGCCCACAGCTCGGGCTTGAGCCTCGACTGGCCGATGTAGCCCCGGTCGCCGCCCTTGGGCTGGGACACGCCCTGGCTCCAGAGCTGGGCCTCGGCGCGGAAGTTGGAGCCGTCTGGCTTCAGGCGGCTGAGAACCTGCCAGGCGCTCTCTTCGTCGTTGCGCTCGAGCATCCAGACCCAGACCAGCGGCTCCCTGGCCCGGAAATCCTCCTTGTGCTTTTCGTAGAATTCGACGGCCTGGGCCTCCGTCACCGGAGGCAGCCGATCCAGCACCTCCCGCTTGATGAGCGCGGCGCGCAGGAGGGTGATCGCCTGCCGCTCGAGCATCCAGGCCATCTCCTCCTCTTTGTCTATCCCCTGGCGCATGGCCTCCTGGTAGGCGAGCTGGTCCAGGACCCAGCTCTCCACCACGCTCTCCACCGTGGGGAAGACCAGGTTGCCCTGCTTGGCCTCGATCTGCAGGCGTCCGGCCTCGCGGCGGGTCAGGGTGGCGTCGCCCACGCGGGCAACGATGTAATCCTGGTCCCCGACTGGGGAGCCGCCGGTGCAGGATAGAAAGAGCGGTATCAAAAAGAGCAGGGCCGGTTTCAACCTCATGGAACCTCGCAGTGTTACGTAAAGGGGCGTCCTACCCCGGTTGAACGATTTCCAAGCGTTTTTCCCCAGCCAGTCGCCGGGCGCTCGATATTTCGTCGCCGGTCAACTCACCGATCCGCGGCTCCAGGCCGAGGGCCCGGGCGACCTCGCCGGCTAGAAGCTCCTCGAACCCCCTACGGTCGGCTCCCGGGGCGAGTTCCAGCACCGCCGCCGGACGACCGAGGGACGCGGCGCCGGGCAGAAGTTCGATGAGCAGCTCCGACGGCTGGGGCTCCCAGACGACGCTGGTGTGGTGGAGGACCGCCCCGCCTTTTCTACGTTGGGCGCTTCCCGCCACCTTCACCCCGCCCACGGCGACGTCGCACTCGGTGAGCCGGGCGAAGCAGTCGTAGCCGGGACGCAACCTGCGGGGGAGCGGCGGGGCCTCGCCGCCCGCCCCGGCGTTCAGACCCAGGGAACGAATCGCCGCGGCGTGGGCCCCGGATAACAGACGGTAGCTCTCCCGGACGTTGCGGGGCAGGATGCTCGCCGGGCAGACCAGGCAGGCGGTCACGTCGCCGTGGTGGAAAACCGCTCCGCCGCCGGTGACGCGCCGCACCACCTCCACCCCGCGCCGCGCACAGGCTCCGAGGTCCGCCATCCCCGCCGGCTGGAAGTGTCCCAGGCTGATCCCCGGCGGTCGCCAGGAGTAGAGCCGCAGCGTCGGACCGGTCCCACCCCCGATGACCCCCGCTAGGAGGGCCTCGTCCACGGCCATGTTCCACCGGGCGTCGCCGGGCGGGGAGAAAATCACGCGCAGCGTTTCCATTACCCCGGCGGCCAGGCCAGCGCGCGCCCGCCCAGGACGTGGAGGTGTACGTGGGGCACGCTCTGCCCCCCGTCGGCCCCCTGATTCAGAACCAACCGGTAACCGGCGTCGGCGAGCCCAAGCTCGGCGGCCAACCTGACCCCCGTGGTCACCAGGCCGCCCAGGAGCTCCTCGCGCCCCTCCATGTCGGCCACCCCGCCGATGTGCTCCCGGGTGATGACCAGGAAGTGCACCGGCGCCTTGGGGTTGATGTCCCGGAAGGCGTAGTAGCGCTCGTCCTCGAAAACCTTGGCCGAGGGAATCTCCCCGGCGACGATCCGGCAGAAGATGCAATCCCGCATGGAATCTCTCCCAGCTTACCTTTTGAACTCCTCGAGGGCGCCCAGACCGGCCAGGGTCGCCGTCACGGCGGCCACACCCGCCACCTCGCTCCGCAGGAGCCGGTCACCCAGGCTCGCCTCCCGGCAGCCGCGGGCCAGGGCATAGGTCAGCTCGGTGTCGGTGAAGTCGCCCTCGGGTCCGACGACCAGGGCGATGCGTTCCCCCTCGCGCGCGCCGAGGTTTTCCACCAGCCGGTCCAGGGCCGGGGCCCCGCGGCGCGGGGTGAGAATTATTTTGTGGTTGCAGGCACTGCAGTTGGCCGCCGTGGCGAGGTCTACCGGCGCCCCCACCGCCGGGACCACGCTGCGCTCGCAGAGCTTCGTCTCCTCCCAGGCCACCCGGCGCCAGCGCGACAGGAGCTCCGGCAGCCGCTCCGGGTTCGGCCGAGCCACGCTGCGCTCGGAAACCAACGGAATGACGGCGGAAACGCCCAATTCCACCGCCATGTACAGGGCCTCCTCGAAGCGGCGGTGCTTGACCAGGGCCAGGTAGAGGACGATTTTTTGGGGCAACTCGCCCAACCGCTCCGCCGTCTCCTCTATTCCGACGAAAAATCCGTTCGCGGTCAGGCGGAGGATTGTTCCCCGGGCGGTGGTTCCCCGACCGTTGACGAGCGCCAGGGCGTCGCCGGGGCGCAGGCGCCGCACCCGGAGCGCGTGGTGCGCCTCCTCGCCGACGAGCTCCACCCGCCCCCCCGCGGCGAGCTCTTCCTCGCAGCGGAAGCGCGGCAGGAACGCGAAGCGCTCGCCGAGGGTTGACATGCTACAGGGCATCCATCCGCCGACGCGCCCGCTCGGCGCCCTCGGTGTCCCGGTTGGCCTGGTAGGCGGCGATGAGATTGCGGTAGGCCAGCCGCACCGCCTCTTTTCCGGCCTCCCCGGAGCGGCCCTCGGGCTCGAGCTGCACCGCCCGCTCCAGCACGGCGATGGCCCGGGGGTAGTTTTTGACCCGGATGTAGGCCAGGCCCAGGTTGTTGTGCCCCCAGAAGCTGTCGGGCTCGCCCGCGATGTAATTCTCCAGGGCGGTCGCGGCGTCGGCGTAGCGCTCCAGCTCGAAGTACAAATCGCTCAGGTGGAAGTAGCCCTTTACGTTCTCCGGGTTGGCGGAGAGCGCCGCGGCCAGGTAATCCGCGGCCTCGAACAGTCGGCCCGTCGTCTCCGCTTCCTCGGACAGGCCTAAAAGCTCGACGGGCCCGAGGTCCCCGGGAATCGGGGTCGCCGAGCCCGGCAGCTCCAGGGTGGTCGGGGGAGCGGGCGTCCCCTGGGCCGGCGCCGGTGCGTCCAGCGTTAAAAAAGCCCCGAAAACGTAGCCATGTTTTCCGTCGGCGGTGCGCACCTCGTACCAGCGGTCGGTGTCCTCCCCGACGGTCTCCTGGCGCCCCTCGCTCAGAATCTCCACCCGGGCCCGGACGGGCAGTTGGACGATGACCGCCGAATCCACGGTGGGTTCCTCGCGCAGGTTCAGCGGGCCCTCAGCCACCTCGGCGTACCGCTCGGCGGTGGGCACCTCGACGGGGGCGACGGCTCCGCCGTCCGGGGGCGCGGTGAGGTCGAGAGTCTCATCGGCCGGGGGCTCATCCCCGCCGCCACAGGAGGCGAGGAGGAGGGCCGCCAACCCACCGAAAAGCAACGCCTTCCACCGCATAGCCGCTCCTTTACGATTCGTCCGAAGAGATGACCCGGATCAGCGCCCCGTGGATGAGACCGTTCGAGGCCACGGTTTCCAGACCGAAGACGTCGAAGGGGCCGCCGGCGTAATCGCTGACCCTCCCCCCCGCCTCGGGGATGAAGGCCGCGGCCGCCGCCGTGTCCCAGGGGTGGAGCTTGAGCTCCCAGAAGCCGTCGAGCCGTCCGCAGGCCACGTAGCACAGATCGAGGGCCGCCGACCCCAGGCGCCGGATGGCCTGGGTGGCGTAGCTGAACCGGGTGAAGTGGTCCAGGTTGTTGTCCGCGGAAACCCGCAGGTCGTAGGGGAAACCGGTGGCCAGGATGGACCGCTCGAGGTCGGCCTCGGCGCTGACCCGGACCGGACGGTCGTTCAGGTAGGCGCCCAGGCCGACGCCGCCGTGGAAGAGCTCGTCGCGGGAGGGATCGTACACCACCCCGAGCGCCGGCGCCCCCTCGACCAGGAAACCGATCGAGACCGCGTAGATGGGCAACCCGTGGGCGTAGTTGGTCGTGCCGTCCAGGGGGTCCACCAGCCACAGGTGGCGGGGCGGGGGATCGGGTCGGGGAATCCGGCCGCCGGAGGACTCCTCGGCCAGGACGGCGTGGTCTGGAAAGGTCCGGGCGATGCGCCCCAGAATCAGCTCCTCGGCGGCGCTGTCGGCGTCTGTGACGAGGTCTATCTTCCCCTTGTATCGCACGTCGCGGGGCTTGAAGAAGAGGTCGCGCAGGAGCGCCCCGGCCTCCCGGGCGATGTCTATCGCCTCGGCCAGGACGGGCGCCAGGTTCGCCTTCCCCGACGCGGCGGGGCTTTCATCCCCGAAGGGCATGGGGTGGACTCCAGGAGTTTGATCGTCGTGCGGAAAACCGGCTTTCATCCCGGAAAGGCGTGGGGTGGACGCCTTCTTCGTCCGCACCGGCCAACAGACCGGCTTTCATCCCGGAAAGGCGTGGGGTGGACCCTCCAACGCGGTCGGCTTTCAACGGGGAGTTCTCGGAACTTCCCGCCCTACCAGCCCACCGTCCCGGGCGGCGGCTCGGAGGCGGCGAGGAGCCGGGACTGCACGAGATCCAAACGGGGCTGGGGATCGGTCCAGGTCCCGCCCAGATGGAAGGGCACGGCACCCCAGCCGCTCGGGGTGCGGAAGACGAGGACGCCTCGCTCCGACATCCGCCGGGCCACCCCCGGCGGCACCTCGAGGCGCCCGGAAATGTCCAACGCACCCGCCCAGGCCGCCCGGCTGCCGGAGCTTAAAGTAACACGCAGGTCGGGGGAGGTCAAGCGGAGGGCCATTTCACCGGGTCCACCACCGCGGAGGCTCCAGGCGAACTCGAGCCCCGCCCCGGTGAGCGCGGGCGGGTCGGCGCCGGTGTCCGCCCAGCGCCAGAGGGATGTCAAGAACGGCGGCAGCGGCGCCTCCACCCCGGTCGCCGTGAGGTTCAAGGTCAGGGAATCCGGTTCGGCTCCCCGCAGGGTCATCTCCACACTTCCCTCCATCCGCCCGCCGGTGGGCTCCAGACCGGCCTCTTCAGCCCCCAGGACGCGGATGAGCGCGAGGGGGAGGTTCCGGAAGCTCCCCCGGATCCGCTGACCGCCGAGGAGGTCCAGGCGCCAGACGCACCGCGCCCGACCGCCGTCCATATCCAGGGTCAGGTTGGCGGTCCAGCCGGCGGTCGCCCGGCTGACGACGCCGCTCACCCGCCCCAGCGGCGAGTCACCCCAGCGGCAGTCGTCGAGCTCCACCGTCAGGGTCGGGGGCGCGATGAGCGGTCCGAGGTCCAGCAATCCCAGCGGGGGGATGACCTCGCGCAGCCTGAGACAGCCGCGCCAGGCGGAGTCCAGTGCGACACCCTCCCCGGCCAGGGTCGCGCCCCCGTCATCGCCGATGCCGTAATTCAGCCAACCGCCCCCCGTGTCGAAGCGGCAGTCGGCCCGGGGAACGCCGTCCGTCAGAGACAACCCGCCCTCGAGGGACAGGCGCGTCCCATCGGGAAGGCCCAGGGCGACCCCCTCGGCGGTGAGGGAGAGCCGCGGCGCTTGCAGCCTGTGGAAGAGAACCTCGCACCCGACCAGGCCGGACCCCGTGCTGCCCAGGGGGAGCACCGACCGGGCCAGGTGGCGGACGTCCAGGTCGGCGGAGAGGGAAAGCTCGGCGAGCTCGCCGTCCGTTCCGCGGGCCGTTCCCGTATCGGCCAGCCAGGCGGTCCAGTCTCCCCCGTCGTACTCGAAGAAGAAGGGCCCGGAGGAGAACTCCTCGGGCGCCCCCCGCCGGCGCAACCCGAAGCCGGAGCTCCAGACGAGCCAGCGATTTTCGCCGGGCCAACCCAGGCCGCAGACGGTTCCGCCCGCCTGAACCGGATCGCCGCCCCAGAGCCCGGTGAGCTCGGCCGCCTCCAGACGGGGGGAAAAGAAAAAGCCCCCGGAGTCGAGCCGTCCGACGACCAGGCTCCCCTCCGACTCCAGGGTGAGGCAAATCGCCCCACGGGCGAGGTGAAATGACGTGAAAACCTCGAGCTCGCGCCCCCGGCGGGCGAGGACTGCGTCCCCGGCCAGTGTAAGCCGGTCGTCGGCGACGACGCCGTTCCACACACCGAGGAGACGAAGACCCCGACCCAGGTCCAGGGTTCCCCCGAGCGACAGGCCGCTTTTCCCCAGCGCACGCGCCATCCCGGCGAGCGAGGCCAGCTCGTCCACCCCGAGAGCCGCCCCCTCCAGGGCGAACCGGTCGGCCCCCAGGGTCAGCCGCTCGGCGGGGAGCCCGCCCACCTCGACACCGTCCAGGACCAGATTCAGCGCCAGGTCGCGCCCGGCGGCCTCCCAGCTCAGGCCGATGCCCGCGGTCCGCAGATTCTCCCGGAGCTCCCGCGCCTCATCGGCCGCGGGCCAGAGCCAGCCGACGGCCAAGTGCGCCGCCGCCAGCAGTCCCGCGGCGGTCAGTAGGAGGAAGACCGCCAGTCTCTTCGGTGTCTTAAAAAGTGGAAAGGCCATTCACGGCAGCGCCGTTGTAGTGTCGCCGGGGGCGTCACTTCGTTTCGCCGGGACCGTTACTTTTTTCAGCAAAGGTTTTACTTCATTTTAAAAAACCGGGCCGGGCCCGGTGGTAAGTGAAGGTCAACATGCCGCCGCCGCCAACTCAAACCGCAGTTTCACTCCATCTCGGGCAGGTTGAACATGTCGGCGATGGTCCGCCAGCTCTTCCACGCCTCGTCATAGATGAAATCGTTGAGCTTGACCTTGTGGGAGCGGATGTTGGTGATGAGGGCCGGGTAGTCCATGGGTTTGACGCCGAGCTGAAGGCCGCGGAGGAAGACGTGTATTTTGCTGGAGATCAGACCCTCGGGGCGCTCCGGCAGGTAGTCGGAGTCCAGACCCGGAGGCGGTGGTGGCAGCTCCGTGGTGGCGGAAGTATGCCTCGTGGCGTCTATGCGCTCCTGGTCAATTTTTGTCGGCGGCTCGGGGGTCCGGGTCCGGGGCTCCCTCGTCGAGGTGGCCGGCTCCGATTTACCCGGAGGGGCCACATTCGGCTCGGTGGCATGAACTTCCGGTGGAGGCGCGACACTGGCGACGGGAGGCGGGACGGCCTTCGCGGCCGGAGGCGGTGCGACCTTTGCGGCCGGAGGCGCTTCGACGGCGGCCTTCTTCCGGGGGACGATGACCTGGGGCGGAGCCTTCTCCGGCTTCGTCTTCAGGGGCGTTTTTTTCCTCGCGACCTTCCGCTCGAAACCACAGTGGGGGCAGACTTCCAAGCCGGCCTTGACGGTCTGGCCGCACCCGGGACAGGTGACTGTGTTGGAAAGGGTGGACTCTACGACCTGCGCCGACTTCACCGGTTCGCCGCAGTATTTACAGGCGGTGGAGTCAGAGGAGATGGACCGACCGCAGGATTGGCACTCGATTTGTCCCATGAACAAAACCCCAGACCCTGAACGGCACCCCTACTCGCCGCCCATGCTCAGGCTGCGTCTGGCAGCGTTGAGCGTGTTGACGAAGTTCTCCGGCTTGGCCACGTTCGTCATCGAGGCGACGCCGAACTCCCCTTCGCTGGTTATCAGGAGGCGGTTGCCGCTGTTCACGTTGGTGTAAATGTTTACGTTGCCGGAACCGCCGCGCTTCGAGACTATCTCCGCCCGGACGATTTCATTCAAGGGGAGAGCTACGGCCACGTCCTTCGAGTACGACTTCGTCATGACCACCCGGGTGTCGGTCACGGCGTAGAAAGGCTGGGACAGACGCGTGATGTATATATTGACGATGAACGGGATCACGAGAATCCAGAACACCACCATGGATAAGTCCAGATAGATTCCGTAGCTCTCGAACAGGTTGATGATCCGCGAGGTGAAAAAGCCTCCGGCAATGACCAGCGCGATCATCACCCAGGAGAACAGAATGCTGAAGCCGCGTTCCGACCAATGCATCCGCTGCTTCAGGATGATCATCTCCAGTACCGTTTCACCGTTCTTGGCCTTTTCTGCGGCCATTTATCCTCCAGAAGATTCGGTCCTAGGTCGGTGCGGGCCGTCCCGGACGTTGCGCCTGTCCCGTACAGTCCTGCCGCCGCGGTACGGGGTCCGGAACGGTCTGGATCGAGCTCGGAAAACCGGGGGTTAAAGTCAGGTCCTCCAGACCGCCAAGCTCACTACGCTGTCTTGGGACCCGGATACACAGGGGAAAGATTACCAGCTTTTCGGTCCGATGTGAACAGCAATTTCCATACCCCGGTAGTTCCACCGGGAGCGGGCCTGCCGCTCGGTCGTCGGTCGCGTACTCCGCTTTACCCGGGGCATCGCGTGCCGAGGACGCACGCCCGCCGATTCCGCACCGTTTATCGTCACGCCCGCTCGACCGTCACCGTCCAATCCGACCGGTGCGCCTAGAGCCTGGCGTCTATCTCGTCCACGAGGTTCAGGTAGTCGGCGGCGCCGTAAGAGTACGGGGCGTGCTCGAAGATGGTGGAACCGGTGCTCGGGGCCTCGTTTATCTGGGTGTTGGTCCGGATGATGGTCTCGGTCACCAGCTTGCCGAAGTGATCCTTGATCATCCGCAGGATTATCCGGGACATCCGGGTGCGCTTATCGTAGAAGGTGGGGAGCACGCCGAAGACCCGGCCGTTCCCCGTCTCCCTGAACTGGTGGATGGCGTTGACCGTCTCCACCGCCGACAGGGCGGAGAGATAGTCCATCGAGACCGGGACGAGAACGTTGTCGGTGTAGTTGAGCACGTTGTAGGTCAGCACGTCCAGGCTCGGGGCGCAGTCGAAGACGATGAAGTCGCAATCGCGCAGTCGGGCGAAAGCCTTCGAGACGTGGTTGTAGCGATCGGGAGTTTGGCTGAGCTTGCCCGTCACGTCCCACAGGCAGGACCCGCCGGAGGTCATCACCACGAAGTTGTTCCGCAGCCGCACCAGCTTGATTTTCTCGCCGAGGATGAGCTCGGCCAGCCCACCGGTAGGCGCGATGTTGAAGTAGGAGGAGACGCAACCCTGCGGATCGGCGTCCACCAGGACGACCCGCTTGCCGCGCTCGGCCAGGCCGGCGCTCAGGTTGACCGCGGTAGTCGTCTTGCCAGTGCCGCCCTTGGCGATGAATACGCTGAGCTTCTTCACGGTTCCTGAATGTTCTTAATGTGAACCCGAGCCGCCCCGCGACGCCCCTATGGGCCACCGGATGCGGATTAATCCGACAATCCACAAGAGATTTTAATGTAGAATAGATTAACTGTCAATGGATTGCGTCATTCCGTCTTCGCCTCCTCGATCATCCGTTGTATCTCATCTTCCAGCATCTCCTCGGAACTCGCGTTGATTCGGGCTCCCACGGAGCGCAGGATAAAGTCCCCGGCGATGAATAAAAGGGATAGAGCCACGGCGACGAGGGGCAGAACGACGGGACGGCTTTTCCTGAGCGCGACCACGAGCGCGGCGACACCCAGGGCCAGACTGAGAGCGGGCCAGACGACGAAGGGGAGGGTGAATCTGAGCTGGGCCACCAGGGAGCCGGCCTCGTCCCCGAGGGTCAGAGCGGCGCCGGGCCAGACCGAAAGCGGCCCCACTGCGCGGAAACCCATCACCAGGGCCGCCGCCCAGATCGGCCAGACCACGGCGGGCAGTACCGACCGCGCGGCGTGGTCGTTCGATCCCAGGAAGATCATCCCCCGGAGCGCCGTGCGGAAGGGCTTCCCCTCCCCGGAGCGCCGGGCGGAGAAGAGCAGCCGGAGGAAAACGGCGCAGGTGACGACGGCGGCCAGTGCGGGCCAGAACCAGGGCTCGAGGTAAACCTCGAAGAAGACAGGCACCAGGTAATTCGCGGCCACGGGGAGGTCGAGGAGCGCCGCGGTGAGGGCGGCCGTCCCCAGCGCCCGGGTCGTGTATCTGCGACGGCGTAGCCGTAAATCCTCTCCCGTCATACAGACCTCCTCTCACTCACCCACAATTTCACGGTTCCGCGCCCCTTCGGCCGCGCCCTCGACCTCGCGCTCGCAACCACCGAAGGCGCCGGTGAGCAACAGGGTCAGCGTCAGAGCGAAAACGGCGAGGGCCACGGTCCACCAGCCGAAAAAGCGGACCGCCTTTGGCCAGGCTTCCCCGAAGCGGCCCCTCCCCACGATGAGAAAAGCGGCTCCGGAGACGAGAGAAAGGGACAAAAGGACCACGCCCCAGGCCGTGGTGAAGGGAAGGAGCCCCAGGAGGGCCCCGAGAGCCGCCAGAAAGAGGGAGCCGAGGGACCAGAAGCGGATGAGCCAAGCCTTTGCCACGTAAAAAGCTTAACCCGGAGCCTCCCCCCTGTCAAGCGTTCGGGTTTGCCAACGGCGACCGGCTGGGCTATAATGGACTTGCGGTCGGTCACGGCTCCTTTCCACTAAAAAAGCCAGGGGGAGGGTCTTTGAAAAAGGGTATCCTTGGAATCTTCGGTCGCAAGGGCGGCCGACGTTTGAGGATTTTAGCCACCACCTCGGGAAGCGTCCCGGCGCGGCACAAGGGCGCCTACATCATCCACGTGGCCGAGCACCTCGGCGCCGAGCTGCTGGTCCTCCACGTCATCGAGGACGAGAGCCGGTGGCAGGACGGGGACTGGGCCCTATCCCTGTACGACGTCAAGGGGGCCAAGATAAACGTCCGCACGCTCCTGCGCATCGGTCGCGCACCCCAGGTCATCGCCCAGGTCGCCGCCGAGGAGGAGGCCGACATCATCACCCTCGGACTGGGACCCGACGACAACGCCCCCGACGAGGTCATCACGGAGCTGTCGCGGCTGACCAACGTCCCCATCCTTCTGGTTCCCAGCCTGGAGGATTTCTAAAATCCGTCCCCCGTCATGAACCGACCCGTATCCAATAATAAAAAACGAGAAGGGTCGGCCGGGCCCGTGGCCGGTCGTTTCCGTAGGCGCACGACCCCGGCGCTACTCGCGTCCACTTTTTTCGTCTTTCTCCTGGTCGCCGGGTGCACCAGGGATGAACCGCCGGTCGCCCACGGCGGATCCCAGACCGGCTCCGCTCCGTCGGAAGTCACCCTCCATCTGTGGGATACGCAGGCCGACCTGGATCGGGTCGAGGAGCGGCTCGAGGATTCCCGCTACCCCCTGGCGGCCATCGTCAACCCCGACCCCAACCAGTACGGCGCCGACGGCGGTCGGGCGCTGCGCTGCGACCTCGTGGGGGTGGACCTCTTGTTCTGGACCTTCGACGACGAATCGAAGGCCCGGGAGGCCGGGGAGCGCTGGGAAGGCGGGGACGGTCCCCCGCTGCGGTGGACCGTCTCGGGAAACCTGCTGCTGGTGCTCTTCGCCGACGACGATTTCACCGGTGTCTCCGCGGAGGCGACCGGAGAGCTCATGCAAATTTTCGCCGCCGTGGGCGACGGCGCAACGGGGGGTGAGGGATGAGCCTCTGGTCGGCGGCCGTGGTGATCGGCTTTCTGGGGTGGATCGGCTGCGCCTTCGGATTCCTGCGCCGGGCCGTGACGCCCGAGGTGAAGTTCATCGGCCCGAAGGCGCTCTTCTGGGGCGGGCTGCTGCTGGCGTTCTGGGCGTTGTGGATCGTGGGGCTGGTCAACGCCTGAGGGGCCGGGTGAGCGGTGATTCGGCGGGCGGGTGCGGGTACCCGCCTTTACGTAAACCGCGAAACAGACCCGTAGGGGCGACCGGTAGGACGAGTCCTCCACGGTCGCCCGCAAGAAAATCGCCGATTCCCATCACGGCAACCGCAGCTCGAAGACCATCTGCCGCGTGAACCCCTCGGGGACCCGGAACCCGGCCGAGAGGAATTTCTCCACAAACCTCTCCGGGACGGCGCCTCCGACCTCCGTCCGCCCCATCTCCACGGCCAGCGGCCCCAGGCATGGCAGGAGGCTCCCGACCGCTTCCGGCGGGCCCGCGACCAGGTTCAGGTCCAGGTCCCCGTCGTACTGCGAGCTGGGGTTGGAGACCAGTGCCGCCTCGACGACTCCGGCGCCGCCCCGGGCCAGAATCCGCGCCCCGGCCAGCTCCTCCGAAAGTGTGGGCGCCGTGGCCGTCCGGTGGTGCCAGCCCCGGGGCAGGAGCCCGGCGTAGTCCCCCCGGCAGGCCTTGAGTAAAAATTCGAGCAACCCGGGCTCACCGGGCTTCGCCTCCCGGGCGCCGTTCCGCGCCAGCGCCTCCTCCAGCGGCCCGGGACTTTCCCCCCCGTAGCTCCGGTCGAGGAAGGGGAGGTTTAAAATTTCGGTAAAACCGTCCCGGCGGGCCAGCGGCACCGAGCGGTTGGTGTCGGCGGTGCAGAAGCGGACCACCCCGCGCGCGCGCCGGCGCAGCTCCTCCATCGTGGCCCGGTGCAGGAGCCTGCCGTAACCCTTCCCCTGCCTTCCGGGCGCCACGCGCAGGCCCTCGAGCCACCAGTCGTCGGCGCCCAGCCGCTTGATCCGCGACATCCCGACGAGGGCGCCTCCCACGACTCCCACGTAGACCCCGCCCTCGGCGATCCAGCGGTCAATGGCCCGCATCAGGTAGTCGCGGCCCTCCCAGATGTCGCGGCAGATTTCACGGACGCGCTCGGCGTCTTCGGGACCGGCGGGTCGGAACTCCACTTCCCCTCCTCGGGTGTGGCGGTGGGTTCACCTCTCCGCTATAATAGCCCACCGGGCACCCGATAGAAAAGGATTTCGATGACCGACGGTCCGCCGGTAAGTCGCGAGGAGAGGGTCCTGCGCTGCCCGTACTGCCGGCGCGCGAGCTACCCGACCCGCCCTCAGCCCCGGGTGCGCTGCGCCTGGTGCGGGCGGGGGTTCAACGTGGAGCCGCTGGTCGAGGAGCCCTGGTACGACCAGGCGGTCAAGGACCTGACCCGGGTCCTGGAGATAAAAAAAGACCTCCACCTGGCCTACCACAACCTGGGGCTGGCCTACTCCGAAACCGGGCTCTACGACCGGGCCATCGAGGTTTTGGAACAGGAGCTCGAGCTCAACCCCGGGGACGCCGACACCCATTACCTCCTGGGGATGACCTACGCCGCGGTCACGACGAACTACGCCCGGGGAATCGAGCACTTGGAGGCGTACCTCCGGCTGCGTGCCGACGCCGTGGAGGGGGAGCGTATCCGGGCTCTTCTGGGGCGCCTGCGCGGCCTGGAGCGGAACGGCGCCGGGGGTTGAGCCGTGGCGCGGTACGGGGCTTGCCATGCCGTAGGGCGGTCCTTCTACGGGCCGCCGCTTTCGGGATAATTCCGGCCTTTTTTTCTAATGTAGCCCTCACCCATAACCCCTCTACCACGGGGAGAGGGAAACCGATGCGCCCCTCACCCCGGTTTGCGATGACGTAGGGGCGGGTGTCCACACCCGCCCGCGGGCCGACCTGAAGGTCGGCCCCTACGAGTTACAATCGAACGGGCGACCGTGGACGGTCGCCCCTACGGGTTTGATTCGCGGTCTCGGGCCGACCGCATGTCGGCCCTTTTTTCTAATGCAGCCCTCACCCCGGTCCCGTCGGCGCGCCGCTCCCACGGGGAGAGGGGGACCGCCACGACTCTCACCCCGACCCGCAGGCGGCCCTCTTCCCCCAATAAAAAGGGACCCCTTGGGATCCCTCTTTATTATCAACGGTCGGACTTAGGGGGTCGGGCCCCAGACGCCGCCGCCGCCACCGCCGCCGCTGCTGGTGGTCGTCTTGAAGGTGAAGGTCTTGCTCCAGTCGCCGACGACGACCTTGACCTTGACGGTGCCGGACTTGGGGGTAACCAGGATGTCAATGCCGTCGGTGTCGCCGGCCTTGATCGAGGCGCGCCACTTGATCTCCTTGGGGCCGTTCTTGGTCACCGAGTCGTCCTTGCCCTGGGCGTACTGGCCGCCCTTCTCCCAGTTGACCCAGTTCTCGACCTTGATGGTCGCGTCGCCCGAGATGACGGTGGCGGTGCCGTCGAAGCTCTCGAAGGGGGTGGTGTCGTACTTGTCCAGATTCCCCCAGCGGACCAGGATGATCATGTCTTTGGTCCAGGCGTTGGCGCGGTTGGTGCCGGTGGTCGTGGTCACGTGAACGGTCGCGGAGGCAGAGCTGCCGGGGCTCCAGACACTGGTGGTGGCGCGCAGGGAGTCGGTTACGACCTTCCCGGCCTTGAGCTGGAACTCGCCGTACCAATCGCCCACCTTGACGTGGATTGCCGTGTCGCGGTCGCTGACGATGCGGACTGTCAGGCCGTCGGTGGCGCCCAGGGTGCTGGCGCGCCATTCGACGTAGTCCGGGCCCTCGTTGGTGACCTTGTCGTCGCAGCCGATGCGGTACGCGCCGCCGGAATCGAACATGCGCACGTCGGTTACGGCAATCTCACCGTGCTCCGGGTCCACGAAGCCGTCGAAGGCGTGGAAACCGACGCCGGACACCTCGTTGATGTTCCCCCACTCCAGGAAGATGGTGGTGACGGCCTTGCCGCCCTCGAGCTCCTGGGTGGAGCGCTGCTCGACCTTGATCATGTTGCCGGTGGTGTCTATCTGCGCCGTGACGGCGAGGGCTCCGGATATGAGGCCCAGAGCCAGAAGAATGACGAAGAGGCGTTTCATTGGAGGTCCTTTCGTTCTGCCCCCTCGGGGGGATAGCTTGGACTAGCGTTGACAGGCGAATTGACTAATAGTAGCAGCTTTTCACTCCGATTTCAAGAAAATCGTCGGGGCGAGCGTGAATCGGCGACTACCAACGGTGCGGCCGAAGGCCCGGTCGTGGGAGACGAAGAGCACCGTCCCCGGATACCGCGCCAGCGCCCCCTCCAGGGCCTCGATTGACGCGAGGTCCAGGTGGGCCGTCGGCTCGTCCAGGATGAGGAGGTTGGCGTCGGTGGCGGAGACGACGGCCAGGAAGAGCCGGGCGCGCTCGCCGCCCGAGAGGGAGGCCACCGGCTTCTCCGCCTCCTCGCGCCGGAAGAGGAGCCTGGCCAGGAGGTAGCGTATCCCGTTGCGGGTGAGCTCGGTGCTCCGGCGCAGCGCACAGAAGACCGTCCCGGAGGCGGGCAGTCCCAGGGAGCGCTGGTCGGCGTGGAAGGCGCGCACGTTGAGGCCCAGCCCCGCCGCGCCGCCCGCCGGTTTAAGCTCGCTCAACAGGAGGCGCAGGAGGGTCGTTTTTCCCGAGCCGTTGGGGCCGGTGAGCTGGACCCGCTCGCCGCGGTACAGGGTGAAATCGAGGCCGTGGAAGAGCTCGGCGCCGCCGGGGTGGGCGAAGCGTAGATTTTCCGCCCGGGCGATGACCTCGCCGGCGCGGGCGGGCGAGTTCAACGGCGGCCTGATTTTCAGCCCGTAGGTCTTGGGCTGGACCAGCCGGTCGGATTCGAGGCGGGCGACGCGGCGCTTGACGGTCCGGGCGGTGCGGGCCACCTTGGCCGCGCGGCGGCTGAAGGTGTCCGAGCCGGCCCGGTTGGCGTGGGCCGTGCCGGTGAATCCTCCCCCCTCCATCCGGTGCAGGAGCCCCAGCCTCCGGTTCAGCCCCTCGAGGAGCTTTTTCCGCTCGCGCTTGGCCTGGTGGAAATCCTCCCAGGCGGCGGCGATTTCCTCCTCGCGCCGGCGGCGGTAATCCGTGTAACCGCCGTGGTAGCGCCGCAGGAGCCCGTCCTCCAGCTCCAGAATCCCCCCCACCGCGGCGTCGAGGAATGCGCGGTCGTGGCTGACCGCGATGAAGGCCCTGCCGTAGCGCGAGAGAAATTTCTCCGCCTCGGCCAGGCCGTCCACGTCGAGGAAGTTGGTCGGCTCGTCCAGGAGCAGAAGGTCCGGCTCCCCGGCCAACAGGAGGGCGAGATCGAAGCGGGCCAGCTCGCCGCCGGAGAGCTCGAGCGCCGGGCGCTCCAGCCGCTCCGGGGTCAGGCCCAGCCGCCGGGTGAGGCGGGAGACGCGCTCGACCTTCTCGTAGCCACTCCGGGCCACCAGCTCGTCCACCGCGCCGGTGTCGCCGGTCAGGCTTCTTTCCCAAAGCGCGCCCAAGGTCCGTTCCAGGCGGTCCAGGCCGCGCACGAGGAGCGAACGCCTGCTTTCATCTCCGTCGGTCCCCGAGCGCCAGGCCTCCTCGGCCGCCCCCTGCTCCAGGTAGGCCGCGGTCGCGTCGCCCGCCAGGGCCACCGTGCCGGAGTCCGGGGTCAGGAGGCCCGCAGCGATTCGCAGGAGCGTGGATTTGCCGCTGCCGTTTATCCCGACCAGGCCAAGGCGGTCCCGGCGGCCCACGGACAGGTCCAGGCCGCGCAGGACCTCCGCGGGTCCGAAGGATTTGCGGATGGCGTGGAGTTGCAGCATTTTTTCCCTGCAAAGAAAAAGGGGCGGCCGGGTTCGCCGACCGCCCCAGAGGTTCAGTTGTTTTATAAATACGGCGCGAAGCGCACCGCGTTTTTTTTAAACGCGGTTGAACCGGGAGGTCGGGTCGGGTCGCGCCTTAGAACATCGGGCGGGGTTCCCTTGGTTGAGTCGTCATCCACCGTCGGAAGGAGGCACGGATAGAGTATAGTCGAACCGGCGGGATTCGGCAAGGAGAGGCGGGCGGGTGTGGACACCCGCCCCAA
>DATKYS010000136.1 GCA_035528375.1 bacterium | reverse complement strand
GCATATACTACTTCGCCCTTCTCGGGGCTCATCAGGTGATAGACGGGGTCGTAGTCCAGGTCCACGTTGAAGTACCAGTCCATCTCCTCGGCCCAGTACTCCTCATCTTCGCCATCAATAGATTTCACGCGCCAGTAGATGGTATCCCCGTCCTCGATGCCGCTCGGTATCGTATACTTCGATTCGTGGAGGCCGGTCACTTCATTATAGCTGTTGAAGTCGGGGTCGGTCCCCCACCACAAAGTGTAACCGGTGAGGTCGGGGTTGTCGTCGTCGGACCAGTCCAGGGTTGGGGTGAGCGTGGTGACGACCTCCCCCCGCTCCGGGCTTAACAGGAGGAAGAAGATCTCGTACCAGGCGTACTTTAAATCATTTTGTATTTCGTATAAGTAGCTGATGTGAGGCTGGTTTAGGGAATCAACCGCAATTGAAGAATATTTGCCGCAACCGTAATTCGTATCAACGATATCAGTTTGCCACTCAACGCCATTCCAATGGGCGCATTTCAATCGCGAAATATCATACGCCAGATTGGAAATGTAGGGTCTATCGAGGGTGTCCAAAGCGATAGAGGTATACCCCCCCGCATCACCTTCGGCGTCGGCTGTTTCAATCCTCCACTGGACGCCGTCCCAACGGGCGTACTTCAAGTCCGTGGTCGAACCGTCAAAGTATCTATAGGATATATGCGGCCTGTCTTGGGAATCAATTGCGATAGAAGAATAGGGACCTACCTGACCCTCCGCATCCACGGTTTCTATGCGCCACTCGGAACCGTTGAAGTATGCGTATTTGAGGTCTTTATTATCGAAATCGTAATAAGAGATGTGGGGACGGTCGTAACCGTCGAGCTCGAGCGAAAGCTCTTTGCCTACGTCCCCCTCGGAGTCCACCGTTTCAATTCTCCATTGATAACCGTCCCAGAAGATACACTTCAGGTCGCGCTCAATGTAGTTACGGTAAGATATATAAGGTTTATCATGCGAATCCAGGGCAAGAGAAAGATATGCGCCCATGCCTTCTTCGGAAGCAATCGTCTCAAAATGCCAGCTCGTATCCACCAGGTATGCGTATATAATAGAATCATTGTCATCGGTGAATATAATATGCGGGTTGCCTTCCCGGTCCAATGCAAGTGAATTATTAGAATAACACAGTTTACCGGATATTATAGTTTCAATATTCCACATATAATTATCCCATGAAGCATATTTTAAAGCGTTATCATAGTCGTCAAAGTATAAAATACGGGGCCTGTCCCCGCTATCCAAAGCGATGGTAGTTTCGAGGTTGACCTGGCTTTCGGAGTCCACAAACTCCGTGTGCCACACGCCGGCCGAGGAGGCGGACGCCAGGAACAGGAGGATTACCGTTGAGCGGAGCGCTTTCATGACACAACCACCCTTCTTACTCTTCCTTGACGTAGCTAATTTAGCCCGAAAATAACCGGGTGTCAAGGGCTAGTAGAATATTTTTGCAAGAAAGTCACATTTAACCCGGGTCTTGACAGCCGCGAATCAGGACGACGATCAAAAAAGGCGGGGTTGACCCCGCCTTCGTATTAACGCTGTTCACGCTTCACTCGTACCGCAGGGCGTCTATGGGGTCCAGGCGGGAGGCTAGAACACCTCCTCGAGCCAGATTATCTGGTCGCGGCGCTGGCCCACACTTATCGCCACCACGGGCACCCCGCAACCCTCCTCGATGAAGCGCAGGTACTCCTGGGCTTTTTTCGGCAGATCGTCCCAGGAGGTGATACCCGAGGTGTCGGTTTTCCAGCCGGGGAGGGTCTCGTAAACCGGCTCCGCCTCGGCGAGGAGCGAAACGGGGAGCGGCATCTCGCCAAAAGTTTTGCCGCGGAGCTCGTACGCCGTGCAGACCGGTATTTCTTCGAGCTCGTCCAGAACGTCGAGCTTGGAGACCACGGCGCCATGTAGGCCGTTGACCCGGGCGGCCAGGCGCAGCGGGACGAGGTCCAGCCAGCCGCAGCGCCGGGGTCGGCCCGTGGAGCGGCCGTACTCGTAGCCCCGCTCGCGCAGGTAATCGCCGGTGGCGTTGACCAGCTCGGTGGGGAAGGGGCCCTCGCCCACGCGGGTTAGGTAGGCCTTGACCACGCCCAGGGCGTAGCCGAGCTTGTCCAGACCCACGCCGGAGCCGATGGCGGCGAAGGGGGCCACCGGGTTGGAGCTGGTGACGAAGGGGTAGGTGCCGAAGTCCACGTCCAAAAGACTCCCCTGGGCGCCCTCGAAGAGGACGTTCTTCCCACGGGCGATGTAGCCGTTGATCAGGAGCGACGTGTCCACGATGAAGGGGGTCAGGCGCTTCCCCTCTTCGGTCAGTTGTGCGTAAACCTCGTCTATCGCCGGGTAGTCGCCGGAGCCGGTCCAGCGGGCGCGGTAGGCGTAGGCCGCCTCGAGCTTCGCCCGGAGGTCGCGGGCGTCCAGGAGGTCCTCGACGCGGACGCCGTAACGGGCGTACTTGTCGCAGTAGGCGGGGCCGATGCCGCGGCGGGTGGTGCCGATGGGTGTGGCGGTGGAATCCTCGAGGGCGCCGTCGGCCGCCTTGTGGTGGGGCAGCACCAGATGGGCGAAGCCGGAGACGAAGAGCCGGTCGGCGAGGTCTATCCCCCGCCGCCTGAGGTCGTCGTACTCTTCCAGGAGCAATCCGGCGTCCACCACGCAGCCGTTGCCGATGACGCAGGCCGCCCCCTCCCGCACCGCCCCCGAGGGGACGAGGTGCAGCACGTATTCCTCCCGGGCGACGACGATGGTGTGGCCGGCGTTGGCCCCGCCGTTGAAGCGGACCACCATGTCGGCCCGGGCCGACAGGCAGTCCACCACCTTCCCCTTGCCCTCGTCGCCCCACTGGGCGCCTACGACTACGATAGTGGACATGTTCACCTCGGTGACCGGTCGTTGGTCCGTTTTTTGCCCGCCCTATTACACCCGGTTGGGTGTTGGGCGCAAAACCGCATTATCCTACCACGAAGCCCCCGGCGGGGCAAGGGTGGATTGACTCCGACCGCATCTGGTTAAAATTGCGCGACTTGGCTTCCCGTCGGACTTCTGGCCCCGAACGTGTTATAATATGTACAAGTTGCTGGGCTGATGTGAGTCCCTCCGATGTGTTCAAAATGAAGCTATCCGCGACAGCCGGGTGGGCACTGTTTTTGTGTACCGTTTTCACGGTGCCGGCGTCCGCGCGCGTCGAAACGGAGGAGTTCTACGACCGGGGGCTCTTCGGCGTCACCGAGCTTTTAGCCACCCCCGAGGCGCTTTTAGACACCGACTCCGAGGCGCTCTTCCTCCTGGGTTCGGCGGAGCTGGCCGAGGGCTCCCCCGAGCTGGCCACACACCACCTCGAGCTGTTGATTCTCAACGACCCCACCGATCGCCACCTGGAGCAGTCGCTCTTTTCGGTGGGGCAGGGCTACCGCGCCACGGGCCGTCACGCGCGGGCCGCGGCGAGCTTCCGCGGTGTCACGCGCGTCACCACCGACGCAAAGACGCACCGGCTCTCCCTCTACTATCTGGGTGACAGCCTCTACGCCCTGGGTGACTACCCAGCGGCGCTCCGGGCCTACCGGGAAATCGAACGCGAGTACGAGCCGTCGTGGAGGCTCTACTTCGCCCTGGCCCAGACCCAGCTCCAACTGGAGGATACGGTCGGGGCCGATGTGAGTCTGGATCGAGCCGGCGAGCTCTGCGACGAACCCGCCTGGCGGGGACAGATTCGCTACTGGCAGGGCCGCACCCTCGTCGCTCTCGGAGACTACGCCGGGGCGGCGGCGGCTTTCAACCGGTCCCTCGCCGATTCGCCCCACGGCCTGGAGGCGGAGGTTCTCTACGAGCGCGGGCTGGTCCTCTGCGCCCTGGGCGAGTACGCCGAGGCCGCTGACAACCTCCACGACGCCCTGGGCTGGAAGGAGTTCGAGCCTGAGAGAGACGCCGTCGCCCGCTACTACCTGGGCTACGCCTCGTACGAGGCCGGCGAGTACGCCGCCGCGGAGGCCGTGGCCGCCGGTCTCGCGGGCGACCCCCGCTGGGGTGAGGCGGCCAGGTGGCTTCTGGCCGAGGCCGCATACGCCGGGGGGGATTACACGGTGGGGGCCGACACCTTCGCCCGCATCGCCGGGAACGGCGGGGAGGGGGCCGACACCGCCCGGTTCAAGGCCGGTCTGTGCCTCTACCGCCAGCGGGACTACGCCGCCGCCGAGGGGTGCTTCGCCGCCCTGGGCGGGACGGAGCTCGCCGGGATGTCCGCGTACTGGCACGGGATGGCGGTGCTGCGTCAGGGACGCGCCGCGGAGGCCGCCCTTCTCCTGGAGACCGTCGCCTCCGGTGACGGCGGTCTGGCCGACGACGCCCTGTTGGAGCTGGCCCGGATGGATTTCCGCTCGGGTGACGACGCCCGGACCATCGAGCGGTTCGGTGAGTTCCTCGAGCGCTTCCCCGACAACGACCTCGCCCCGCTGGCCCTGTACGGGCGGGCGCAGGCTTACGTCAGGTCGGGTGAGCACGAACGGGGGCAGCGGGACTACGCCCAGCTCGTCCGGCTCTACCCCGACGACGAGCTGGCCGACGACGCCCTGTATCTGGTGGCCCACGCCTACTTCGAGATCGGCCGCTACGCCGAGGCGCTCCCCGAGTTCGACCGCCTCCTCGCGGACTACCCCGACTCGGGCTACTACGACTACGCCCGCCTGCGCATCGCCGACTGCCGCTACGGTCTGGGGGAATACGACCGGGCCTACATCCTCTACTCCAACCTCGCAGCGGAGAGCCGGATAACCGAGGTGGTGGACGACGCGGTATACGGCGTGGAGCTGGCCGCCTGGCGGAGGGGGAGGTATCCCGACGTGGCGGCGGCGACGGAGGCCTACCTGGCCCACCGACCCCAGAGCTACCTGGCCCCGGAGCTCACACTGATGCTGGCCCGGCACCGCCGGGATTCGGGGGACATCGAGGGCGCCATCGGATTCTACGGGAGCATCCTCTCGGACTACGGCGAATCCCCCGAGGTGACCGGGGCCACGCGGGAGCTGGCCCGGTGTTACCGCAAGACCGGCGAGCTGGACGAGGCCCTCGCCCTCCTGCTCGAGGCGCTGTCCGACGTCACTTCCGACTCGGTCCGCGCCGGGCTCCACTTCGAGATCGCCCAGATCGCCCGGGAGCTCGGCGACTACGACCGCGCCATCCTCCACTACTCGAGCGTCGTCAACGGCTACCCCGGGAGCTCGAGCTACGTCCCGGCCCTCTACGAGCTGGCCTCCTGCTACAAGGAGATACGCTTCCTCTCATCGGCCCGCGACATTCTGGACCGGCTACTGGCCCTCGATTCGGCTGACGGATACCGGGACCGGGCCTACCTCCTGCGCGCATTCGTCGAGCAGATGGACGGCCGCGAGGCAAGGGCCATCGAGTACTACCGGTTGGCCGCGGTGAGCTCCAACCCCGAGGTTTCCGTCCAGGCCTCATTCTGGCTGGGCGAGTGCTACTTCGGGGTCGGGCAGCTCGATGACGCGCTCTCCACCTTCCAGCGGGTCATAGACGACTACTCGGACCGTTACCCCTCCTACGCCGCGCGCGCCCTGCTCCGCCGGGGGCAGATCTACGAGCGCCGGCACCAGCCGGTCGCCGCCCGGCGGCAGTACGTTCTTTTGACACGCGGCGATTTCCCCCTGAGCTACCGCCAGGAAGCCGAGACCCGCCTCGCGCGGCTGCGGTGACCCGCCATCTTATCGCTCTGTGCATCCTCCTGACGCTCCCCGCCGTCGCCCTCACACGTTCCGAGGAGGCGGCCCTCGCGGAGACCGAGGAGCTTCTGGGCGAGCAGGGTTCCCCGGACCCCCGCACCGAAGCCCTGGCGCGTCGGGTGCTCATCGCCGGGGAGCGGTTCACCGACAGTCCCGGCGCCCTCGAGACCGATCCCGTCGGGGAGGCGCTCCACCCCGAGCCGCGCACCCAGTTCTTCCGCTTCGACGGCTCCATGGACTGGAACGCCAACGGCAAGGCGGGCGTCCTCCACGCCCTGGAGCTGGGGCGTTTCGCCTACTCCCTCGCCGGGGCATACGACGTCCGGGACCGCCGGGCGGGGATGAGGGAGGCGATAGAGGGCCGGCTGTCCGCCGGTTGGTTGGACCCCCGGGGTCACCGGCTGATCCTCCGATCGGACTACGACCGCTGGAGTCACGCCCTGGGGGAGGGCTACCAGGAGCAGAACGCCTGGACGACGTCCCTCCTCGGCGTCTGGCGGCCCGAGGATGAGATAACGGCCTTCGCCGAGGCCGGGGTGGGCTCCCTCGAACAGCGCGGCCCGGAGGGGTTCGATGTCCTGGACGCGCACACCGCCATGGGCGCCAGGCTCTTAATCGGCTCCAGCGATTTCATCGCCGCCGATCTCGCCTACCGCTACTCCGATGCCGCCAACTCGCGGCACAGTGCGCGCCTCTACATATCCAACACCTTCACCGCCGACAGGGTCCTCTTCGTCTCCACCGGGGTGGGGATGACCTTCGCCGGGGAGCCGATTTTAGAGTACGGCGGCGCGGTGCGTCTCCTCTTCGGCCCCCTCTCCCTCGTCAGCCTGGTCGGACGGCGGAGGGCCGAAACCCCCGAGCCCGACCGGTGGTGGCTGCGCATCGAGGGGCTGAACCGGCCGGAACCGATGGAAGAACGCGTTACCGAGGACTACTACCTCGAGTATTCCCTGCACCTGTCCGAATCCTCGGTGGCCGGCGTGCGGGGCGGGTACCGCCGGGTCGTCAACCCCCCCGAGTACGCCCTCGACCCGGAGGGCGGCATCGCCTTCGCCAACGGACCGGTGCGGGAGCTGCTCGTCTTCGATGCTTACTGCGATTATCGGCTTCCCGCCGATTTCTGCCGGGGTAGGCTGCGTGTGGACTACGAGCTGGCCGACGCCACGCCGCCCTGGGGACCGGCGGATGCGGCGCCGCCGCCCCACTTCGCCCTGCACAGCCTGGGCCTCGGTCTGGAGTTCTTCCCGCTGGACTGGCTGACGGGCTCGATCGCCCTCGGGTACACGAGTCGGCGCCGGGACGGTCTCGGCGGGGAGCTGCCCGGGGCGGTGGACCTCGGCCTGGAGATCGCCTGCAGCGTGAGCGAGGTGGCCCGTCTGACCCTGACCGGGACGAACCTTCTGGACCAGCCGCTCTTCACCTACGCCGACGCCCCGAGGGATCCGCCGGCGCTGGGGCTGGGGTTGACGCTCGCCTGGTAGCTTGCCCCAGTCCGGAAGAGGTGGTATAGTTTTTGGGGGAGGGGGATCCACCGGGGATGGCATGAGCGAAAAATCCCGCGTGAACATGCGCGCCATCGGCCGTTCTATCTGGAATTTTCTGGGGTCGGTGCGCGTTTTCTTTTGGCTGGTCGTGGCGCTGGCCCTGTTGAGCCTTTCGGGGGCCTTCATCCTCCAGGACGGCCCGCCCTGGGCCTACACGACCCTCTACGGCGAGGGCGGCGCCGGCTTCATCTTCGCCCTGGGCTTAAACGACCTCTTCCACACCTTCTCGTTCATCGCCCTGGAAGCCTGGGCGGCCCTTGCTCTGTGCGTCTGCGCGGTAAACCGTTTTCGCACCCTCGGCGGACGCAGGTCCGAGGACGGTCCCGGCTTCACCGCCCAGCGGACACTGAACCTCCCCGGCGAGCCGCGGCAGTACCTTCCGGGAATCGGTGGACGTCTGAAACGCGCCCGCTGGCGGGTGAAGAACTTCGATGGGGGGGCCCTCTACGCCGACCAGGGGAGGTGGGCCTGGTGGGCCTCGCCGACGCTGCACCTCGGGCTCGTCCTTTTCCTCGCGGCCGGGCTGGTGAAACTCGTCTCCGGCCAGAGTACCTACCTGGTCCTCTTCGAGGGCCAGACCCAGCTCCTCCCCCCGCGCTTCGGCGAGCCGCTCGCGGCCGAACTCGAGGTCACCGCCACCGGCTTCGACACCGTGGTGGACCCCAACTCCTCCCGGGTGCTCACCTACTACACCGAGCTGTCGGTTGACGGCCCCGGAGGGCGGGAGACCCCCCGCATCGAGGTCAACGAGCCTTACACCAGGGTCGGCGTGACCTTCTACCAGAGCTTCGTGGACGAGCTGGAACCGGCGCTCCTTCTCATCGGCGATCGTGGGGACATCGCTTCCTACGCACGGAGTCGGGCGACTTACGACGGCGCGCGCCTCGTCATCGAATCGCTGGAGCTCCGCCTGACGCCCCTGGAGGGGGAGGAAGCCGCTCAAGGGACCGGCTTCGTCACGCTGGACCTCTCCGACGAGCCGTCCCCCTGCCCCGGCACGCCCTGGTCCGTGGCGGTGCGCGGCTACTACCCGAATCACCTTCTCGAACCGGAGACGGGGGCGGATGCGAACGCCAATCCCGAGGCGAATCCGGCGGTGCGGCTGGACGTCTACCTCGGGGACGAGCCGGTGGCGGAGGGCGCGCTGGTTTACCGGTTGCACCCCGAGTACCTCGACCCGAAGCTGGCCGCCGCCGGGGTGAGGGTCGAGCTGGGCAGCGTCCGCTGGAGCCACCGGCAGGAACCCACGCTGCCCGGGGGCGTTCTCGCCCTCCGGCTCTTCCCCGGAGAGCCGTCCGAGGGTCTGGAAGGGGCCTGGTTCAGCCTGCCCGACGGGAACCCCGCCCTCCTCGAGGTGGCCCCCCCCCGCGGGTTGAAGCTGACCACCCCGGAGGGGGAGCTGATTCTCCCCGCGCCCGTGACCGCCGACGGGGGGAACATCTTCGATCTGGGGGTCGGGCTCGCCGTCGGTTACCTGAACGCGGACGCGGAGCCGATAACGGGGCTGGAGGTCAAGCGCGACCCGGGGCTCTTCCTCTTCTGGGCGGCGGCGGTCCTCGTCGTTCTGGGCGGCTGCCTGGTGTTCGCCGTGCCCTGGCGCCGCCTCTGGTTGCGCGTGGAGGACAGGACCCTGGCGCTCAAGACCCGCCGCCTGCCCGAGAGTGACCTGCGTAAGTTGCTCAACCCGGAGGGGGGTGGTCCGTTGTGAGGCGGCTCCTCCCCATCATCCTCCTGGTAGCGACCGTGTCCGCCATGCCGCCCGGCGACACGCCCCGCCTGCCGGACCGCGACCCCGGCGCCGACAGCCCCCGTCTCTGGCTCGAAGTCTCCCTGCCCCCCGAGCTCGAGGAGCTGGGCCTCAAGGCCACCGGCAACGAGGAGGTCTTCCTCTCCTTCGCCTTGTACGTGCAGGGGCTGCTCCTCGATGGGTGCACCCCGGACCACCCGGCGGCGGAGCTCGACGCGGTGCGCCTGACCATCTGGTTCCTGACCGGCGGCGCCGACTCCGAGCCGGTGTTTCATCTTTCATCGCTCCCGGACCTGGACGCCCGGACCGCCGACCGGGTGGGGGGACTGGAGCTCTCCGGTTTCGGGGGCTTCGTCAGCCCGGTGGAGGCCCAGGGGGTTCTCGACGCGCTCGGGGGGCTCGCCGCGACCTCCGATGACGACGCCCTGCGCGGGTACGTCCGCGACCTGCGCCGGCGGATCGGCGGGCTGGCCGAATCGGCGACCCTGATCCAGCTCTACTGGCTCGCCCCGATCTCGACCCACGACTACGTCTGGTTCAATCTGGAGAGTGGGGCCGACGCGGCGCTCATGGACGCCTCCCGATCCTCCCTCGAGGAGGCCGTCTCGTCGGGGGACGAGGAGTATGCGCGGGCGGTGGACACGGCCCAGGCGAACCTGGACGATCAGGCCGCCCTCTACGGTCTGGCTCGGGAGATTGGCGCGGCGGCGCGAACCGGGGACCCGGGGCTGACCCGGGAGGCCCTGGATGCTTTCACGGCC
Source organism: bacterium (assembly GCA_035528375.1). Lineage (NCBI taxonomy): Bacteria > bacterium. Next base: position 21,935 of record DATKYS010000136.1, on the reverse strand, counting down.
AGGCTGGAGCAGGCCAACGCCTGGCGCGGCGGTTACCCCGACGGGGATTACCGTGCCATCTACGCCACCTTCCACCGGCTGCCGCTCTACGACTGGGCGCACTACGCCTACGCCTTCGCCGCCCTGTTGTTCGTCCTGGCCCTCATCATCAAGCGGCCGCGCATCGCCTGGCTGGGGATTGGCGCGGTGGGACTGGGGTTCGTGGCGCACACCGTCTATCTGGTCCTGCGCTGGTTCATCGCCGGGCACTCCCCCACCTCGGGCATGTTCGAGTTCCTGGCCCTTCTGTCCTGGTGCCTGGTCGGGGCGTTCATGATCTACGCCCTCCGGCGCGACGCCCACTACGCCGGCCTGGGAGTCATGACCCTGGTCTTCGGCCTGCTGGCGCTCACCTCCATCACCGGGGAGCGGATCGTCCAGCAGCTCATGCCGGCGCTGAAGTCCGTCTGGATGACCATCCACGTCGGGCTGACGGCCGTGGGCGAGGGATTCCTGGGGATGGGCTTCTTCTTCGCCATTTTGTACCTCGTCAAGTCGTACACCGCCAACCCCGAGCTGCCGGGGCGCCTGCCACCCCTCGGAGTCCTCGAGGAGCGGACGTACCGCAGCCTCCTGGCCGCCTTCCCCTTCTACACCGCGGGGGGGCTGGTGGCGGGGATGATCTGGGCCGAGGAGGCCTGGGGCGCCTGGTGGAGCTGGGACCCCAAGGAGACGCTTGCACTAGTGGTCTGGCTCGTCCTGGTCCTCTTCCTCCACGGGCGGCTGGTGAAGGGCTGGAAGGGCAGGCCCATGGCGTGGCTGGCGCTGGCCCCCTTCCTGGCGGCGGTCTTCAACCTCTTGAGCAACCTCTTCATCAGCGGTTTGCACTCCTACGCCTGAGCGCCGCCGGCGGACGTCCGTCTTTGGTACAATAGCCGGGCAGGGGTGGACGGTCATTTTTTAACTCGGGGATAGGACATGGCATTTCGGTATTCGACGATCACCTTTCTAGTGCTTCTATCAGCCGTCCCGGCGGTCCTCGGGGCGACGCCCCTGGGCGTGGACGGGGCGGTGGAGCTGGCGCTGACCGCCGACCGGCGGGTGTCCGAGGCCGAATCCTCCTACGAGGCGGCCGAGGCGGCGACCCTCGCCGCCTGGGGGGCCTACATGCCGCTCATCGGCTTTTCGAGCGGTTACTCGCGGAACTGGACCGGGCCGAGCACCATGTCCTTCTCCAACGATGACCTGGGGCTGGACTACGATCTCCAGATTCCGGAGTCGGTGGACAACAGCCTGAGCATGGGCGCCAACGCCACCCTCTACCTCTTCCGGGGGGGCGAGAATTACGGTGGAATCGCCGCCGCCGACCACGCCCGGGCCGCGGCCGCCGCCAACGTGGACGCCGTCAGGGCCCAGGTGGCCTACGACGCCCGCGGCGCCTACGTGGGCCTCTACCGGGCCGAGGCGCTCCTGGCCTCCGCCGAGCGCTCGCTGGATTCGGCCGAGGAGCAGCTCCGCTTCTCCCAAGCCCTGGCGGAGGTGGGTTCCATCTCCGACGCCGACGCGCTGAAGGCCCAGGCCGCCGCCGACGCCGCCGCCCTGCGGGTCATCGAGGCCCGCAACGCCGCCCGCGTGGCCGCCGCCAACCTGGCTTTCATCTGCGGCCTGGAAGTTTCCGCGGAAATAGAGATAACCGAGACCCTGGAGGTGTCACCCCGCGTGGGGAGCCTCGAGGAGGCGCTGGAGCTGTCCCGGAGCGGCTCGCCCGAGCTGCGTCTGGCCGAGGAGGGCGCGGCCGAGGCCGCGGCACGCGCCGAAACCGCGTCGTCCAACTACTGGCCCCAACTCGCCCTCCGGGGCGCCTATTCCTGGTCCGAAGACACGCCGCTCCCCGAGGACCCCTTCGACGAGAACTACAACTACTCCCTCGGGGCGTACCTGACCTGGACGCCCTTCGACAACTTCGCCACGGAGGCCCGGCGGGCCACGGCAAGGCTGGGCGACCTCCGGGCCCGCCTGGTGCGGCGCGACACGGAACGACAGATGGAGCTGCAGCTCCGGCTGGCCCTGCTGGAGATCGAGGCCGGCCGGGAGAGCGTCGGGGTGGCGGGAACGAGCTACGAGCGGGCGAATAGCGACCTGGGACTGGCCCAACGCAAGCTCGAGCTGGGTTCCGGGACGGTGCTGGCCGCCCTCGAGGCCGAGGCCAACCTCTCCGCCGCCGAGACCGCCCTGACCGACGCCCGGGCGGGCTACGCCCTGGCCTGCTACAATCTGGACCGCCTCCTGGGCGTGGCCCCCTGAACGTCCGGGGCCGGTCGGGGGTAGGGGGTAAAGGGGCATCTACCGCTGGTCCGCAACCGGGGTGAGGTGGGGAGGCGTGGATTGGTAAGGGGCATCTACCGGTCGGGTCCGCGTCCGGGGATTACCGGGGGCGAGTTCCTGGAAGCGGCGGCGAGAAGTGCCTGGTGGGCCGTTGTCGAAGCGTCGTCCCGGTCGGCCGGGGTCGGGTAATTGAAACGATGCGTCCGCCCGGACCGGTTCCGGTAACTCGTTGAAATAAAACCACCCTTTCCTTCGCCGGGCGTCACGGAAAAATATGACCGCGACTTACCGCGACAGACTGCTGCAGGCCATCGGGGAGAAGGGGAGCCGCGTCTGCGTGGGGCTCGACCCCCGCTACGACCGTCTCCCCGAGGAGCTCCGCCGGTCCGTCGAGGAAAGGACCGGGGATGCTCCCGCCATCGTCCGGGCCGAGGCCTACCGCCTCTTCTGCCGCGGGATAATCGAGGCGGTCGCCCCCCACGCCGCGGCGGTCAAGCCGCAGCTCGCCTTCTTCGAGGAGGCCGGTCCCGCCGCCCTGGCCGCACTCGTGGACGTGATTCACCACGCCCGGAGGCAGGGGCTCCTGGTCATCGCCGACGCCAAGCGCGGTGACATCGGCTCCACCGCCCGGGCCTACGCCGGCGCCTTCCTCGGCCCCGAGGCCCCCTGGCCCGTGGACGCCCTGACCGTCAACCCCTACCTGGGGTCCGACGCCGTGGAACCGTTCCTGAAAGAGGCGGCCGCCGGAGGGAGGGGGGTTTACCTCCTCGTGCGCACCAGCAACCCCGGGGCGCGCGATTTGCAAGACCTGGAGCTCAAAACCGGCGAGCCGGTCTGGCGCGGCGTCGCCGGGTTGATTGCCCGCTGGAGCGCACAGTACCCCGGGACCGCGGGAGCGGTCTTCGGCGCCACCTACCCCGACGAACTGAGGGCGGGGGCGGAGCTCCTCCCCGACACGCCGCTCCTGTTGCCGGGTTACGGGGCCCAGGGGGCGGGAGCCGCTGACGTCGCCTTCGCCCTCACCGGGGCGAACCTCGTCAACTCCAGTCGGGGCATCATCTTCGCCTTCGAGAAGACCGGGGGCGACTGGCGCGAGGCCGCCGCCGAGGCGGCCCGGACGATGAGAGACGAACTGAACCCCGCTTCGGGTTCCATTTGACAAACCGCCAAGCCTACTCGGCGGACGGAGGATCAATGCGAGCGACCATCTTCCTGGCCCTCCTGTGCGTGACCCTCGCCCCGGCGGGGGAGCCCGACCTCTCGGCGGATTTTTACGCCTTTTTCGGCTCGGACTTCACCCGGGGCCAGTTGGATTACGCCGACTACGCGGGCGACGGCGACGGCCTCTACTTCGGCAACCTCAACCTCCGGCCGTCCCTGGTCTGGGAGGACCTGGGCAACCTGCGGGCCGTCCTGGCCGTGGATCTGGACGACGTCGCCGACCCCAAAGTGGACCTGGCGCTCTACGAGGTGACCGCCGGGGTGGAGCTGCCGCTGGTGGGCGAACTGCGGGCCGGGGCCCTTTACATCGCCCTCGGCGACGGCGGGCGGTACAACGCCGAGCTCGGCGGACTCTATCCCGTGCCGCGCATCTACGGCGCCCGACCGATGGGGTTGAGCCTGGGCCGCGACTTCGGTGGTCTCTACTACCGCTTCTCCGCCGGGGTGGGTCGGACGGACGAGTCCTCCGACGACTCCCTCTTCGCCCTGACGCTGGGTTACGCCGACGAGGCGGTGGACGTGGCGCTCCACGTCGCGGCAGACTCCAAGCCCTACGACGTGCGCAACCTCTTCTTCGCCCAGTACGTCTCCCGGGCCCCCGGTGTGCGCACGAACTACAAGCCCGGCACCTGGGGCAACATACGCGAGCCGCAGCTCGAAGACGTGCCGATGACCCGCCACGACCCCCTCCAGACCCTGGCGCTGGGGATGACCCTGGACGGGGGAAACGGGGAGGAGCTAGGGTACCACCTTACCCTGGCCTACGCCGCCTACGCCGACGAGGATCCGTCGCTCTCCTCGGCCAACCTGACCGGCGGGAGCCACCTCTTCCTCTACCCCGAGCTCATCTTCCGCGCCGGCTGGTTCGAGGCCTACGTGGCCGGTCTGGTGGATTACTGGAAGTCCAACGACACCGACGGCATGGACGTCTTGGATGCCTACGGCACCGGGGAGCTCATCTCCTCGACCCTGGCCTACGAGGTTTACGCCGAGGGCGATTTCCAGGTCACGGACAACCTGCGGCTCGCCCTGGGCGGCGGCTACACCGAGCCCTCCACCTCGGGGCAGAACATCTCCGAAACCCCGGGCGACGACACCCTTGACGTCTCCATCTTCGCCACACCCCGTGTGATCTGGACCGTGGAATCGGACCCGGCCGAGCTCGAGTTCACCCTGGGCGGGTTGTACCGGCAGTGGGCGGTGGCGCTCTACGACGTCACCGGCGGCGAGGCGGACGAGAGCCGGGAGATAACCGGCTGGCTCCGGGTCACGGCGAGCTTCTGACCCGAAGGGAACCGGTCCGCCCAATTTCCCGTTTCCTGAGTGGAAATGGGATAAAATCCCCCGAAATACGGGATGGGTCATGATCGAGACCGGTCGCGTTTTAAAGCGTCTCGACGGGGGCCGGGTTGAGGTGGAGGTCGTTCGCCACGAGGACTGCGGCGAGTGCAAAATCTGCGCGAATCTCGCCGGTGACGGACCGAACACCGTCATCGCCGACAACCCCATCGGCGCGGACGAGGGGGAGTGCGTCCGGATCGAGATAGAACCGAAGAGGATGGTCGGCCTCTCCGCCCTGGTGTTTCTCTTCCCCATCCTCGCCTTCGTCGCCGGTTACGTCCTCGTGGCGATTTTCGTCGGTCAGGGAACCGCCGGGCAGACCGCCCTCGGCGTCGCGGGCGGGGCCGTGCTGCTGGTCCTCTCTTTCTTTCCGGCGATTCGCATCGCCCGTAACTCCAAGACCCCCCTCGTGCGGGTCGTAGAGCGCGTGGAGCCGCCCGCTTGACGGAACCATTCCGGTCCGCGCCGGACACCGGGTCCACGGAGGTGCGGCCGTCCGCCTGTTCCCGCAAAGAATCCCCTCCCCACGCGCCGTTTTGGTCCCGACCGGACGGCGTCTTTTCCTCATCTTCCTTTTTTTCATCGTCCACCCCGCGGGGGCGGCGGAGCTGGCCGAGAGCTACGAGGCCCTCCCCCGGGTGAAGGCGGAGCTCACCGCCGACGGAACGACCGCCCAATTCCGGCTCCCCCACCGGCTGATCCTGGCCGGCAGCGAGAGGGTGCTGCGCGACGGGGTGCCGCTCGAACCCCTCGCCGATTACCGCCTGGACTACACCGCGGGGGTCCTGGTAATCCTCGCCGGTCCCCCGCGGGCCGGGACCGTCCTCACCGTCGCCTACCGCTACCTGCCCCTCGACGAAGCCCCGACGTCCGCCGAGCCGCGGAACCTCTTCGAGCGCCCGGCCGACTACGTGGGCGCCGGCGACCGCGTGAAAATCTCCGGCTCCAAGGGGGTCGGTCTCCGGCTCACGAGCGGCCAGGGGCTGGGCGTCGTCCAGTCGCTCGACGTGGCCCTCTCCGGGGAGCTCGCCTCCGGGCTCTACCTCGAAGGCGTCCTCTCCGACTCCGACCTCCCGGTGAGCGTGGAGGGGACCAGCGCCGAGCTGGAGGAGCTGGACGAGGTGCGGCTCTCGGCCTGGACCGAGAACGTGCGCCTGGACCTGGGCGACTACTACACGCGCGGCGGGAGTTTAACGGGGACGGACCGGTACGGTCCCGGCGAGCGCCGTCTCGAGGGCGCACAGCTCAGCCTCGACTACGCGGGGTGGGGTCTCTGGGGTGCGGTGAGCCGGGCCAAGGGTCAGGCCGCCGCCAACCGCTTCAACCCCACCCCCGGTGTGTGCGGTCCCTACCAGCTCCGGGGCGATTCGGGCGAGACGAACCTGGTGCTGGTCGCCGGGAGTGAGGAGGTGTATCTCAACGGGGTGCGCCTTTCGCGCGGGCTGGGCGCGGACTACACCGTGGACTACTCACTGGGCACCCTGACCTTCAACACCGCCCTGGCCCTCCACGCCTCGGACGAGGTCCTGGTCCGCTTCAGCTACTCCTCCCTCGGCTACCGGCGCGACTTCTACGGCGGGCGCTTCCGCCTGGGGGTGGGGCCGGGCGATCTATCCCTGGCCTACTACGATGAGGGCGACGACCCCACGTCCGACCTGTGGGGCCTGACCGACGCCGACCGCGAGATGCTCTCCCGGGCGGGGGACCGCCCGGTGAGCCGCCCCCTCTCCGGCCCCGACGCCTTCGAGTACGTGGGTGAAGGGAATGGAGACTACGACCTGGTTTACGACCCCCTTACCGGCCAGTACTCCTTCCAGCCCTCACCGGGCGGGGCGTACCGGCGCCGGGTCTGGACCATCCCCGCCCCGAGCCGTCACCGGCTGGCGGTCCTCGGCGGGGACATCATGCGGTGGGAGGACTTCCGCCTGACCGGGGAACTGGCCCTCTCGGACTACGACCAGAACCTCTTCTCGGAGAAGGACGACGACGACAACGCGGCCCTGGCGGGGCACACCGAGGTCGAGTGGCGGCTGCCCCTGGGCCCCGACGCCCTGACGCTGGGCCTGGGCGGGGAGCGCCGCGAGCCCGGTTTCCGGGCCCTCATCCCGGCCGAGGACGACCCCGAGCTGCACCGGCGCTGGGGCTACGACCCCGAGGGGAGATACCTGCGCGAGGGGGTGTCGGGGGAGGTTGCCTACGGTTTCGGCTGGGGACCGGAGCTTTCCCTGGGCGGTTCGGGGCTGTGGCTGACCGGCGAGCCGGAGAGTCGCGATGCGGTCAGGCCGGGGCTGGCCCCGCCGCAAGGGTGGTGGCGCAGGCTGTGGGAGCTGGAGACCGGCGTGGACTGGCCCGACCCCGTGGGGCTCGCTTATACCTACAGCCACCAGGAGGGGCGGGCGTCGGTGGAGCTACCGGATTCCTTCGAACCGGGGGATTCGACCTCCTCCGAGGTGGCGGTGGGCGCCGACGTCCACGACGGGCTGCTCTCCCCCGATTTCGGCTGGATCCGCCCCCGCGCGTCGGTTTACACCGAGGACCGTACCGGCTCGCCGGATTACGCCCGGCGGCAACTGGGCGGCGGTTTCACCCTCTACCCCACGCCCGCCCTCACGGTGGACTACGATCTGGGTTGGGGCCGCGAGCTGGGGACCCTGGAGGAGGGGCGGCCCGCCCTGGCCGGCTGGCTGGACCACATCGGAAAAATCGCCTGGAGGGAGACCGACTGGAGGCTGTCGGTGCGCTACAGCCACGAGGACGCCTTCGATAACCGCGAGGGGGAGCTGAACCCGGGGGCGAGCGACTCCGGGCGTCTGGAGGCCGGTCTCGAGCCCTGGTCCGGGGCGCTGACCGTGGACGCCGCCTACGAGCTGTCCCGCCGCTGGAGCTACCCCCTGGTCGAACAGTTCATCTACGCCCCCGACGGGGAGGGAAGCTACCGCCGCGAGCCCGACCCCGACGACCCCGACGGCTGGATTTACATCTTCGACCCCGGCGACCCCGAGGCGTACTACGACCGGGAGCTCCTGCCGGCCGGGGAACCTGTGCGGGCGATCAGCGTGTCGGGGGGCGTCGCCGTGGGCCTGGCCCCCTGGCGGGCCGTCGAGGAGGACTGGGCCAGGCTCTTCGAGCTGGAGCTCGAGGCGCGGGCCGCCGACGAGGGGGAGGGGGGGAGCACCCTGGACCGGGCGCTCTTCGCCGACCTCCTGGGGACCGGGAGGCTCAGCGGCTCGGTGTCCACCCGGGCGGGGTTGACCCTCTTCCCCACCTCGGCGCTGGGCCGGCTCAAGGCGACATACTCCTGGCGCGAGGGGCGCGACCGGCGCATCATCCCCCGCGACGAGCGCTACGGCTCAAGGGACCTGGACCTCACCGGGCAGGTGAACCCGCTGGCCTGGCTGCGGTTCTGGGGCGGGGGGAGTTTCGGGTGGGAGTGGCGGCGGGGGGCGCTGTCCTACTTCGGGGCGGGGGACGCGGACCGGGACGTGGATAGCTGGCGGGCGTGGCTGGAACCGCGGTTCATTCTGGGGGCGTGGCGGCCGCGGATTCGCGCGGCGCGCGAGGTGAGCGTGCAGACCGCCTATGCAGGGGTGTCGGAGCTGGCGAGCTGGGAGGTCACCCCGGCGCTGGAACTGCGCATCGGCGGCGTGGGGGATTTGAGCCTGTCGTACCGCTGGCGGTCGAACGAGCTGACGGGGCCGCCTACCACCGAGTCGTTGGTCTACCGGCGGCCGGGAGTGGACCACTACTGGCAGGCCTCGCTGCGGATAAGCATCGAGCACTACGCGGCGGTCACGTTTTCATACAGCGGGGAGGCGGAGCCGGGGCGGGAGACGGTCCACCGGGGTGAGATTAACGCAAAGGTGTTCTTCTAAAAAAGCGTCCAGCGTAGTTGCGATGACGTAGGGGCGTACCTTTAGGTGCGCCCGCTAAACGTAGGGCGGGGATTCTTTTCCCCGCCCTTTGCGATGACGTAGGGGCGACCCTCTGCGGTCGCCCGCGGGCCGACCTAAAGGTCGGCCCCTACGAGGTTGACGCACGATTCACACCTTTCCCGTAGGTCGGGGATTCTAATCCCCGCCGCTTTCACGTTCCCTACCTCGACCCTCGCCCTAGCCCGTAGGCGCGCCTCTCCCTGGAGGGGAGAGGGGACATGCGGGCGACCGTGGACGGTCGCCCCTACGTCGGCATTCGCGCGATGGGCGGCCGACCTGCCCGGCTACTTCGGTTCTTTCAATTGCGGCTGGCCGTCGAGCCAGACCTGGGCCACCTTGTCCCGCAGGTCCAGCGGGTCGCCGTCCACCAGCAGTAAATCCGCCCGCTTCCCCACCTCGAGGCTCCCCAACTCCTTATCCAGCCCCAAAAGCTCCGCCGGATTCAGCGTCATCGCCCTGAGCGCCACATCGGCGGGCAGGCCGTGGCGCACGCAGAGCGCGGCGCTGTTGGCCAGCCACTGCACGCCCCAGGTGGCGTCGGTCTGGATGCAGACCTTGACGCCGGCGGCGTGGAGAATCGCGGCGTTGGCCAGGTTCACGCCCATGAGCTCGGCCTTGTAGCGCATCTCGATGAAGTGCGGCCCCAGGACGCAAGTCACGCCCGCCTCCGCCAGCTCACCGGCCACCTTGTACCCCTCGGTGCAGTGCTCGAGGGACATCTCCAGGCCGAACTCGTCGCGGATGCGCAGGGCGGTGAGGATGTCGTCGGCGCGGTGGCAGTGGCAGCGGGCGACTAGATGACCTTCGAGGACCGGCAGCAGCGCCTCGAGCTTCAGGTCCACCTCGAGGGGGGCCACCGGCTCGCGCTTCTCGGCGTCCTTTTTCTCCTGGCTCATGAGTTGGGCGCCGTGGTGGAGCTTCTTGGCGGCGTAGTTCCGGGCGGCCTGGAGCGCCCCGCGCAGGACGGCGGCGTTGGCCATGCGCGTCGCCGGGCGCTTCTTCTGCTCACCGCCGTACACCGACTTGGGGTTGTAGCCGAGCGCCATCTTCATCCCCACGGGGTAGGCGCGGATGAGCGCGTCAACGGTGGCGCCACGGGTGCGGATGGCGGCGACGGTTCCGCCGATGACGTTGGCCGACCCCGGCATGGTGGCCACGGTGGTCACCCCGGCGGCCAGGACGTCGGGGAAGGCCACGGCGTCCGGATTCAGCGCGTCAATCACCCGCAGCTCCGGCGTCACCGGGTCGGTCATCTCGTTGCCGTCCCAGTTGTCCTCGCCCTGGGCCTCGTTGAAGACGCCGATGTGGGCGTGAGCGTCAATCAGGCCGGGGACGAGGGTCATCCCCCGGGCCTCAATTCTCGTCGCGCCCTCGGGGACCTTCACGTCGTTTTCGGGCCCCACGGCGACGATCCGCTCGCCTTCGAGGACGACGGTCCCCGGCTCGTGGACCGGGCCGGATACGGTGTGCACCCGGGCGCCGACGACGGCGGTGATTTTCTCCGCCATTTCTCCTCCTTGAAAGGTTCCTGCCGGCGGGTGCGGACACCCGCCCCTAAAAATAGTTATCAGTCCAGAACGCGGCGGACGAGCGGCCGGATTCCCGGCGGTTCGTCGCCCACGACCACCCCGCCCGAGAGCTCCACCAGCGCCGCCCGGAGCCCGCCCTCGGTGGAGGCGTGGACGACGAGGAGCGGGTCGCCCGCGGTCACCCGGTCCCCCGGCTTGGCGAAGAGCTCCACCCCGGCCTCGGGGTCCACCCGGTCTTCGATGGTGGAACGCCCGGCTCCGGCGAGCCTCACCGCCCTACCGACGCATCGGGCGTCCACCCGGCGCAGCCAGCCCGAGCGCGGCGCCTTCAGCTCCCCCGTGTGCGCCCCGCCCCGTTCTCTCCGGGCGAAGGCCGCCAGGTCTCCGCCCTGGGCCCGGGCCATCCGCCCGAAGACTTCGCACGCCGAGCCGTCGTCGAGCTTCCGCCGGGCCTTTTCGCGGGCCTCGGCGACGTCCGCCGCCAGCCCCGCCGCCTTCAGCCCCCGGGCGACGAGCTCCAGCGACAGCTCCCGCACCTCGGGAACCGCCTCCCCTCCGAGAACCGCCAGCGCTTCCTCGACCTCGAGGGCGTTGCCGATCTTTTTTCCCAGAGGGGAGCCCATCTCGGTCAACAGGCATACGCACCGGCGTCCGGCCTTCTCCGCCGCCCGCTTGATCCAGCGCGCCAGGCGCAGGGCCCGTGGCTGGCTCGGAAAGAGCGCTCCCCGGCCGGTCTTCACGTCAATGATGAATGTGTCCGCCCCGGCGGCCAGCTTCTTGCCCACGATGCTCGCCGTCACCAGGGGGATGGAGTCCACCGTGGCGGTCACGTCGCGCAGGTGGTAGAGCCGGGCGTCGGCGGGGGCGATTTTTCCCGAGTGGCCGGCGATGAAGCAACCGACGTCGGAGAGAATACGCCGCAGCTCGTCGAGGCCGAGGTCGGCCCGGAATCCCGGTATCGCCTCGAGCTTGTCCAGGGTGCCGCCGGTGTGCCCCAGGGCCCGGCCGGAGAGCTTGGGCACCGCGGCGCCGCACGCGGTCAGGAGCGGAACCGCCACCAGGGAGAGGTTGTCCCCCACGCCCCCCGTGGAGTGCTTGTCCACCAGGGGACGCCCGATACCCGGCCAGGTCAGCCTCTCGCCGGAGTCGGCGACGGCCTCGGTGAGGGCGAGGGCCTCCGAGAAATCCATCCCCCGCAGGTAGACGGCCATCAACAGGGCGGCCGTCTGGTAATCGGGCAGGTCGCCCCGCGTCACCGCCCGGGCGAAGTCGCGCCAGTCGTCCGCTCCGAGCCGCCTCCCGTCACGCTTGGCGGCGATGAGCCGCTGGACGTCCAAGACCTACTCCGCGGCCACGGCGGATTCCGTCTCCCGTTTGGGCGGCGGGGGAGGGGGCGGCTTGACGGAGAAATGCCCGCCGATGCGTCGGAGCTCCGGGACGAAGAGCTCCCTCGCGTCGGTGAAGCAGTAGCCGGTGAAGATGTGGGCCTCGCCCCCGACCAGGAGCAGGGTGGCCTCGTTGTAGGCCGGCTCCTCGCCCCCTTCGGAATCTCGCTTGAGGTCGTGGTAAACGAGGGTGGCCGAGGGGTAGCCGTTCAGACTCGGCAGGTCCTGGTCAACGAAGACCGGATTCACGGCGTGGTTTTCGATGATCTCCCGCAGGTCTTCGGCCAGAGCCCCGGTCGGGTTCTCGCCCGCGGCGAGGGCGGCCGCCGTCCGCTCCGGGAGGTCGGGCAGGCGGTACGCCTCCACGTAGCCGAGCTCGGATTCGTGGGCGGGATCGTCCAGGCGGACCAGGAAGAGGTTGCCGGCCAGGGAGCGGTTCAGCCAGGCGCCGTTGGGGGTGACCGTCGAGTAGGGGTCCTCCTCGACGATTCTTCCCGGCCCGTAGAGCGCGGCGAAGTCGGTCCCCTCGGTGACCGCCTCCGTTTCCGGGGGTTTCCCGACGGCGTAGTCGCCCTCGATCAGGCGGACCAGCGGGTCTTCCTTCTTCGTGTCGCCGCAACCGGCGGTCAGCAGAAGGACCACGAGGGGGGGCAGTATCAGTCGTTTTCCAAGTGTGTCCGTTTTCATCGCGGTGTCGAAGGTTGGGGTTGTGGTTTGGTTCATTACAATCCACCGGAAAAGACCCGGCGGCCGTCCACTGCAAGGCTTCCCTTCAGCTCCTCGTACTCGGGCACCAGCTCCTCGGCTTTGTCCTCGTAGCAGTAGAAGGCCACGAGGTGCACCTCGTCGCCGGTGAGTACCAGGGAGACCTCGTTGTACGTTTTCGCCGGGGAATCGGCGTGGAGCTGCTCCTTGAAGTCGAGGAAGCGCCAGGAGACACAGAGCGCCGGGTCGGTCGCGGTGAGCGGTTGGGTGCCGATCCACTCCAGCTCCGGACTGAGCCGGGTCAGCTCCAGCCGGAGCAGGTCGGACAGATCGGCGAGCACCCGCTCCTCGGCCCCGACGGAGCGGACCCAGTCCTCGGAGTCAAGGTAGCGGTCGTAGTACAGGCACTCCAGGTAGGCCAGTTCGTCTTCGCCCTCGGCGGAATTGCGGCGGACGAAGAGGGCCGTTTCGTCGTCCCCCGAATCCCCCGCGCTCCACGCGTCGTTGGGCGCACGGGCGGCGTACCTCCCGGCGACGAGCGGTCCGCCCGGCCCGAGCTCCGGGGTGCAGGCGCAGAGCATCGCCAGAATCGGCAGAAAAACAGCCAGACCGACTTTTACGACGGGCAGTGGGGCTGACGAGGGGCTTAAGCCTCTTGTCTTTGTGTTCAGCATGGAGCTCACCTTCAGAGGTTCCAGCCCTGGGGCATCTCGGTCAGCGACTCGATCTCCTCCTCGCTCATCTCCTCGGTGGAGCCGTCCGCGGAGCCGCCCCGGTCGCCTTCGGAGAAGCGGGGGAACACGATGCTGGCCACGAGGGCCTCGATCTCGGGACGGACTAGCTCCTCCTCCTCGGCCAGGCAACCCGTATCCAGGAACCAGTAGCGGTTCTCCACGAAGTACAGCCGATCCAAGTGGAACTGGGCCTCGCCCGCAGTCTCGTCGTGGTAGGTGTACTGGACGGCCAGGTAGGGCTCGGAGCACAGCGTCGGCTGGCCGTCATCCAGGGCGGCCCGGGGCGAGATGCGGTCAATCTGCTCGCGCAACAGATCGGCGGTTGACTCGAGGAACCGGGCCTCGGTGCCCGAGGAGCGTATGACGTATTCGTCCTCGAAGCCGTCGCCTGCGTAGTAGAGCTTGAACTCGCCCAGCAGGCTGCAGCGGTAGTAACGGCGCAGGTACAGGGCGTCCTCGGCGGGGACGCGGACCCACTCGGCGTTGGGGGCGGTGGTCTGAACCAGGCCCCAGGTCACCGTTTCGCCGCCGGGGAGCGGCTCGGCGACGCAACCCAGGAGCAGCGCCCCCAGGGTTGCCAACAGGAACGCAGCGATCCTCGTCATCTCACGCTACTCGCCGCCCTCGTCGGGGGGCACGTCCGATTCGTCTATGTAATCCCAGTAGTCGTACGAGCCGGCTCCCGGCTCGATGACGGTCCCCTCCGCCATCTTCATCACCACGGGGGCCATCCGGTCCTCATAGGCCGCCGGAACCACGGCCTCGATGTAGTAGGGCTGGCCCGCGACTATCTGCTGGGCGTCGTAGTGGTACTCATCGCCCAGGCCCGTGTCCACGTGGTAGGCCCAGGCGGCGTAGGGGGATTCACCCTCCCGGGCGAAGCCGTCGCCGATGTAGTTCACCTCGAACCCGGTGAAGTACTCATCCAGGAACACGCGGAGCTCGTCCTTGAGCTGAGCGGCCGTCTTTTCGCCCTCGTTCTCACCCTCGACGGGCTCGTCCACCCAGTAGAGCATCAGGGTGGCCATCTGGTCGAAGCCGTCGTAGGCGGTCAGGTTTGCGCCGCCGAAGTCCTCCACGGCGATCCAGGGCCCGTCGCCCATGGTGACGGTGAACCCGCCCAGGTCCGCGACCTCGCCGTCGGTGTACCGGTCGGCCACCCACTCGGGCAGCTCCACGTCGGAGAGAATCTCCGGCATCATCCCCTTGACCTCGTCGGCCTTCTCCAGGACGGTGTAGAAGTTGGCGGCGAAGATGTGGTCCCCCTGCAGGTAGAACGCGTCCAGGTTGTAGAATCGCTGCGCGTCCTCACCCTCGTCCCCCCAGCCGAAGGCCTCGTCGGTGTAGTACCGGCCGACCATCAGATAGGGCTCGGTTTCCCGGATGGCGTCGCCCATCTCGATGACCTGGTAGTTGTCCCGGATGTTGGAGTCGAGGAGCTCGGCCAGGACGTCCAGGGTTTTTCCGAGGTCGGCGCGGCTCTCAGCCTCGGAGATGGGCGACACCTGGAAGGTGTAGACGGAGAGGCTGCCGAAGTCGAAGTCGGGATCGTCGGGGTTCGGCCACCAGGCGTACAGCTCGCTCCCGTAATCCTCGTACTGCCACTCCGGTCCGGGAAGGGTCACCTTGACCTCGCCCTCCCCGACCCGGTCCCCCAGCGCGAGGGTGATGGTAGCCAGCACGAGCGCCAACAGCGTTACGACTCGAGTCATTCTTCCTCCCTTTGTCCTACCGAGTTTACGAGTTCGGTCAGTTCTTCGATCAACCAGTCCGGCGAGTCTGCGGGACAACCGGCGTCAATGAAGTAGTAATCATCGCCCACGGCCACGGCGGCGTCGCGGCGCCACACCGCCCGGCCCGATATTTCTCCACGGTAGCTCACGGCGGCGTAGGGGACCGGTGTCCGGCGGATATCCACCGGGCCTGAATACTCTACCTCACCGTAAAGGGCCTCGATCTCCCCCTTGAGCCCCTCGGAGAGGTCGGAGCCCTCGGCGCCCCCGGAGGCGGGACGACGCACGTAGAGGTCCACCAGGGGCACTTCGTCCCGGGAGAGCAGCATCTCTTCGGAGGTTTCCTCGGCGGTCCACCCCTCGCCGGGAACGGTCAGGGTGATTTTTCCGAAGTCCAGCTCCTGTCCCGGTTTCAATTTCAAGGACCGCGGCTTCTGTAGTTCGATGCGCGCCGAGTCCAGCAGGGCCTCGAGCTCGCCGGTCAGCTTCTCCTCCTGGTCGGCGTAGCAGGAGAGGTCCAGAAAGGCGTAGCGGTCGCCCGCGTAGAAGACCGTGTCCAGGTTGTAGTAGCTGTCCGCCCCGAGCACGGCGCGGTACGAGTAGCTGGCGGCGAGGTACGGGTCCCGGCGGTAATCCGGGCCGGATATGAACTCCACGTCGGACCCGGCGGTGAGCTCGATCTGGTCCCGCAGGCCCCGCGCCAGCTCCTCCAGGAACGACTCCATCTCGTCGGGTTTTTTCCGGAGACGCTCCTCGTCGTAGGTGTCCCGGCCGTTGAAGTAGAAGCGGGCCACGGCCTCGGGCGCCGCCTCGCCCCGCTTGAGGGTGAGCATGCTCGAGATCTCGTCGTCAAGGTGCCAGAGCCTGGAGGGCGGCGTCAGGGACAGCGCCCCCTGGGATTCCACCCGCGGACCCGCCCCCTCTTCGGAGGCCGGTTTCTCCGCGGGTTTTTCAGCCTCGCCCGATTCCCCGCCGCATCCGACAACGAGGACGATCAGCAGGGCCAGGAGTGAAAAAATATATATTCTTTGCGTCATGTTTTATTCACCGGAAGCTCAATTCCCCGACCAGGCGGTCCAGCTCCGCCCCCATGTACTCCTCGACCTCCGGGGCGCAGGCCAGGTAGAGGAGATACACGCCGTCGCGGGCCAAAAAAGCGTAGGCGCGGACCCGCCGCTCGCCGTCCGAAAAGAAGAGGGCCGCGCCCGGCTCCACCCCGTCGGCGTCGAGCCGCTCCAGCCCGAAAACCTGACCGTAGCGCGCCCGGCACTCCCCGGCCAGGAAGCGGACCAGCTCCTCCTGGATTTTATCCCGCTCGCCCCCGGCGACGGCCGCAGTCAGTCCCGCGTCGGGCGCCCTGAGGAGGAGGTTCCCGGCGACGTAGCCCGCGTCCGAGCTACGGTAGAGCGCCACCGTGCCGTCTCCCTCGTTTACCGTCCAGCGGCCCGAGGGGGCGAAAAGCGTCAGCCCCTGCCAGACGTAGGCCTCGCCGTTTTGGAGCTCGACCGCGGCGGTGACCGCGCCGGCTGAAATGAGCAGCCAGAAGAGCAACCGCCGGACGCTCACCAGCGAAACGAAGCGAAGCGGGTAATGCCCCGGCAAAATCCGGCCAGGATGGCGTCCATGTCATCTCCGAGCACGTTGACCAGCTCGGACCTCAAAGCAGGGCGTCCTCCCCGTCGAGGGGGACGGATTCGTAGCGGCCCTTGTCGTTCTTCCGCAGACGGAAGAGGGGCTGGTCGGGGTCGTGGCCGGCGATCATCACCCAGCCCAGCTTCCACCCCTGCTCCATGTAGGTGTTCTTCTGGTACATGGCCCGGACCGGGTCCAGGTCGTAGGCCATCACCCAGGGACCGGGGATGTGGGCCCGGGTTGGGCATTCGTCGCCCAGATGGCAGGCCACCCCCTCGCGCCCCTCGAGAATCACGATCTGGTGCCCCGCGCTGTGCCCACCGGAGAACCGGCAGCGGACCCCCTCCACCACCTGGACCTCGCCCTCGATGAGGTCCACCAGGCTGTGTTCCTTCAGGGGGAGGAAGTTCTCCGGGCGGTAGCTGGCCCGGTTGCGGTCGTTGGGGTGCCCAGCCGCCTGCCACTCCCGCTTCTGGACGATGTAGCGGGCGTTGGGAAAGGTGGGGACGAGCCTTCCGTCCGCGTCGCGCCGCGTGGCCCCGCCGGCGTGGTCGAAGTGGAGGTGGGTCAGAATCACGTAGTCTATCTCCTCCGGCGAGAGCCCCCGCTCGGCCAGGGAGCCCGCGAGGGTCGGCGGCTGCTCCACGGCGAACATCTCCGCTTCCCCGCCCTTCCACTTGTCCCCCATCCCGGTCTCGATGAGGATGTTTTTTCCCCGGGTGCGGACCAGGGTGGAGGTGGCGGCGAGTCGGATGCGGTTGGAGTCGTCGGCCGGCGCCACGCGCGACCAGAGCACCTTGGGCACCACGCCGAACATGGCGCCGCCGTCCAGCTTGAAGCGGCCGTCGCTCAACAGGGTCAGTTCCACTGTCTTGCTCCAGAGGCGTATTTCAGAAGGGCTGACGAAATCAAGAGTTCTCACCTTCGGCTTCCGAGTCTTTCGAGCAGGTGAACCGAGCGAAGCGAGCTATGCCCCCGGCAAACCGAGCGAAGCGAGCTATACCTCCGGTAAATTGTAGCCGCAGCGGGGGCGGTAGTCAAACCCGGCTTTTCCCAAAGCCGTTTACGACGACGGTTGACCGGCCGGTCGTCCTTTTATACACTTCAACCCCGTGAGAGAGGACGTTTTACCACCGTTGGACGGAAGCCGGCTCGACGGCCGGGTCGGGCAAAAACCCCTGGGGCTCTACCCCCGGATCGGCCTGGTCGCGCTCGGGGTGGCGCTCTACGTCCTCAGTTTCCCCAAGGCCGGGGTTTACGGCCTGGCCTGGTTCGCCCTGGTCCCCCTCTTCGTCGCCTCCCGGGACCTGACGCCGGGGCAGGGCTTCCGCCACTGGTTCGTCTTCAGTTTCCTGGTCAACGTCTTCGGTTTCTACTGGATGGCGCCCATCACCGCGCCGGGCTTCGTGATCAGCGCCCTGTTGATGGCGCTCTACTCGGGGCTGGGCGGCGTGGTCCTGGCCCTGGTCCGGCGGAACGTCCCCCGCGTGCCGTACTGGATCGTGGCCGCGCTGGCCTGGGGCGCCACGGAGTACGTCAAGTGCCTTGGCTTCTACGCCTTCCCCTGGCTCGCCCTCGGCTATTCCCAGGCGCGGAATCTCTTGGCGGTGCAGACCGCGTCGCTCTTCGGGGTGTACGGCGTCTCGGCCGTGGTCATAGCGTTCAACGCCCTGGTGGCCGAGGCGGTGGAGTGGCTGCGTCGCCGGAGCTGGCGGAGGGCCCTTCTACCCTGGGGCGCCGCGGCGCTGGTGCTGGCGGCGGTGGTACACCTGGGCGGGTTGGCGGCCCTCGGCGAGCCGACCTACCCCGAGCGGCCCGTGCGGGCGGCGATTCTCCAGGGCGGCATCCCCCAGGACCTGAAGTGGGCCCCCTACTTCATCACCTCGGGCGAGACCTACCGCATCTACGAGCACCAGGTGGAGCGGGCTATCGAGCGGACCGGCACCGATTACCTGGACTTGATCATCTGGCCCGAGTCTTCGGCCAACTGTTACCTGGAACGCACGCCGATGTGGTACACCCGGGTGCAGGGGATGGTGAACCGCTCGGGCTGCCGGCACCTGGTGGGGACGCAGGCGCTGGATTACGAGGGCGAGGGCGGCGCCGGGCGCCACTTCAACGCCGCCGTCCTCCTGGAGCCGGGAAACCCCAAGGCCCTGGAGCGCTACTTTAAAATCCACCTCGTCCCCTTCTCCGAGACCATCCCGTTCGGCCGGGACTCTGAATTGTTGAAGGGCCTCCTCGAGCGGGCGAGCAACTTCAACTTCGGCTGGCGGATGCCGCTGTTCGAGGTGACGCCCGGGCGGGGACCGACGCCCCTCCCCATGCCGGATACCCCAGTAGCCGACGACGATCCGACGACCTTCTCGCTCGCCGAGCGCCCCGAGCTCACCGCGGAGCTGCTGCCGGTGCCGCCGCCGGCCTCGGGACCCGTCCTCGCCCGTTTCGGCCTTCTCATCTGCTTCGAGAGCATCTACCCCGGGATAGGCCTGGACTACACCCGGCGGGGCGCCGACTTCCTGGTGGTCATCACCAACGACGCCTGGTTCCGCCAGAGCGCCGCCCCGTACCAGCACGCCGAGGTATCCGTCCTGCGAGCCGTGGAGAGCCGGGTCCCCGTACTGCGGTCGGCCAACGCCGGGGTGAGCCTGTGGGTAGACCCCTGGGGGCGTCCCAGTGATGAAACCCTCCTGGACACCGAGGACGTGGTTCTGGTGAAAATCCCCCGGGCCGAGGGGCCGACCCCCTACATGTTCTGGGGGGACGCCCTCCCGTGGGCCGAGCTGGGCGCCTTCGTCCTCCTCGCCCTGTACGCGGCCGTGGAGAGCTACCGGCGGCGCGGGAGGGGGCGACACCCGTGAACGGCACGGCGGCTTTATGATAATATCGGGACGCGCGTACACCCGGGGCGGGGCGGTGTGGCTCTTCGGCGTCCTCGCAGTCGCGGCTGGGTTTTTCCTGACCGGGTGCGGCGAGCTGGACGACGAGGCGTACATCGCCGTCATGGTCGAGCGCCTGCGCCTGGAGGCCGAGGAGGGACTGCCGCCGGGGGAGGCGCTGGCCGAGGCCGCCCGGCTCCACGGCACCACCGCCCAATCAATGTACGAGTACTCGCGGTGGCTCCTCCGCGACCGGGACACCGACGTGGGAGTGGCCGCCGAGATTGCCCGCCGGGCCCAACCGTACCTGCACGTTCCACGGGAAGGATTGCCGAACCCCCATGAGCCGTAGCCTCTTACTCGCCCTGATCCTCGCCGTTCTGGCCCTCGGCGGGTGCGCCAAGGCCGTGGACGACGACCTCTTCGTCGAGGTCTCCATAGACCAGCTCCGCATCATGTTCGACGAGGGGCTTACCCCGGAGGAGGCCCTCGAGCGGGCCGCCGCCGACAACGACACCACGATCGAAGACTTCCAGGCTTACCAGGCCGAGCTCGAAGGGGACCCCGACCACCTCCGCGCCGTGCAGGACCGGATAAACCGGGAGACCGAGGAGCTCTTCACCCCGTCACTTCTGGATTGACCGGCCGGGCCGGTCGAACGCCCACGGGAGACTCAAGATGCGCACGCCCTTTGTCCTCCTGCCGCTTCTCCTGCTGCTCCTCGCCGGTTGTGGTTCCGACATGGACGACGAGACCTATGTCGCCGTCATCCTGGCCAAGACCACCTACATGCTCGAGGACGAGCTGCCGGTGGACGAGGCGCTGGCGAAGGCGGCGGCCGATAACGGCGTCACCCCGGACGACGTATACCAGTTCGAGGACACCCTGGCCAACGACCCCGAGCGTCTGGCGGCCGTCGTCGAGATGATCATGAACCGGAGCGGGGAGCTGCGGGAGAAGTTCGCCGAGCTTTATTCCCAGGCGCTGCCCGAGACCTTGCCCCCGATGGAGCCGACACCGCCCGTGGAACCGACCCCGTCCGAGGAGACCCCATGAGAATCGCATGTATCCTGACCGCCGCGCTGGCCCTTCTCTTCACCGCGGGTTGCGGCGGAGGCGAGATAACCGAGGAGCAGTACGTCGAGCTCATGAAGGACATCGCCCTGGCCGAGGCTCACGGTGAGCCGCTCCAGCCGGTGTATGAGAGCCACGGGATAGACCCGGAGCAGGTCCGCGACTTCGAGGCCGCCCGGACTCCCGAGGAGCTGGCCGAGCTCACCGGCAGCCTCCACGCCTCCGACCACTCCGCCGCCCCCCGTATGGACGAGGCGACCTACATCGAAATCTCGGTCCTCACCGTCCAACTAGCCGGTGAGGGGCTGCCCGAGGATAAAATCCAAAAGCGGGTCGAGGAGGAGGTGGCCGCCCGGGGCTTCACCATGAACGACATGGACGCCTTCGCCACCTACGTGGCCGAGCACGCCGATGTGCAGGAACGGGTGGAGAAAGCCATCTCCGACGCCCTGGACGCCATGGGCAGCGGGGCCGCCGGCACCGCGCGCCACGGCCTCGAGGGGCTGGCCCCCGACGATGACCGCTAGAATCCTGCCCTTCCTTCTCCTTCTCCTCCTCGTCTCCTGCGAGGGGGAGTTGACCGCACAGACCTACACCGACCTCCTCGCCGCCCGCCTGGAGGCCGCCTCCCGCGGCGAGAACCCGGACGCGGTCCTGCGGGACGCGGGCGTCGGGAAGGAGGAGTACGAGCGGTTCGAGCTGGATGTCTTCTCCGACCCCGACCTGGCCTCCAGGGTTTTGGAAAATTTACGCCGCGACCACCCGGAGCTCCTCCCGCCCGGTGAGGGGGCCTTGCCCGCCGATGAGAAATAGAGCCGTCGCCCTCGCGATCCTTCTCGCCGCGGCACTCGTCCCCCTGGGCTGCGCCGACGGGGGGTTCGACGACGGCGACTACGTCAAGCTCACCGTGGACCTGACCCTCCTGGGCACGCGCCAGGGCCCGGGTGGTTCCATCCCCTCCGACCCGGCCCTCCGGGCGCAGTGGCGTGAGGGGCAGGTACAAAAACTCCTGGACTCCTACGGCATCACCGAACAGGGGTACATCGCCTATTCATTGAAGCTGCACGAGAACGAGGAGCGGTACTCCCGGGTGCTCAACGACATCGCCCTGGAGCTCCAGGAGCGCAACCAGAGCATCCGCGACGAGGAAGCCCCCGAGGAAGTCAAGCCGCCGCCCGGCTCCTTCGGCTAGGCGGTTGGGCCGTTTGAGATCTAAATAGCGTACGCTTTGCGCTTAAATGTAGGGCGGGGACTTTAGTCCCCGCCGCTTCCACGCCCCGACCCCATCCTGGGTTGCGATGATGTAAGGCGGCCCCTCTGCGGGCCGCCGCTTTCACGTTCCCTACCTCGCCCCTCACCCAGCCCTCTCCCTGGAAGGGAGAGGGAGAAGACGTAGGGCGGGGATTCCAATCCCCGCCGTTTTTGCCCCCCTCCCCAGCCCGTAGGCGAGCCTCCCCCCAGAGGAG
>DATKYS010000135.1 GCA_035528375.1 bacterium | reverse complement strand
AAATTTAGTCGTGTAAAAAACCAAAAATGAAGAAGGTAACCTCATGACCAGGACGATAACATTTTTGCTCTGCGCCGTCGCCTTCTCGGCCGCGCTCGGTTTCACCGGCGCCATCGGCGTTTCGTCCCCGAGCCGGGCCGACGACGAACCCCAGGTCCTGTGGGACCAGTGCTACGACTACCTGTTCATGAACGGCGGCAAGGGGATATACGGCGAGTACTACACCCAGGACGACTTCACCCTGGAGACGGACGCGGAGCTCGAGGCCGTAGAATGCTGGGCGTATTACTACCCCGAGGAGCCCGTCCATCCCAGGCTGTTCTACGTAAACGTGCGCTACGACCAGTACGGCATGCCCGGCGCCTACTACTTCAGGACCACAACCGGAGGCGACGACCTGGAGGAGACCTACACCGGATTCGATTACCACGGGCATCCCCTGTACCACTACTTATTGAACATCGAGCCCTGCCACATCGAAGCCGGTACGCCGTTCTGGCTCGAAATCCGCACGGAAGCCGAGAACTGCACGTGGGGCAGCAAAACTACGGGCAACCTGTACTCCCAGTGGTACCAATGGGACGAAGCGGCCTACTTCCGCCTCCTGGGCACGCCGGAGGAAAGCAACGTGGAACCGGCGAGCTGGGGGGAAATCAAGGCGGGGTACTCGGATTAGCCGGTGGGACGGTTCCCGGCCAGTGCCGCGCTGCGATGACGTAGGGGCGACCCGTAGGACAAGTCCTCTGCGGTCGCCCGCTGGCCGACCTGAACGGCGCGCCGTCGGTCGGCCCCTACGAGGTTAACGCGCGATTGACGCCTTGCGCGAAGGGCGGGGACTTCGATCCCCGCCTTTTCACCCCTCACCCGAATTTATGATGACGTAGGGGCGGGTGTCCACACCCGCCCGCGGGCGACCGTGGACGGTCGCCCCTACGGGGGTAATCCGGCGGTTCAAAACGTAGGGCGGGGATTTCCCTTCGGGCCCATATAACTTTCGGTCGCAGATACTATCCCCACCGCGGGGGCCCGTAGAAGGGCCCCCCTACATCGGACCACTGTTCGACCCTAACACCCGGCCCGAAGCGCGGCGCATGAAATAGAGCCCCAGGGCGGCCACGCTCTTCGAGTCCACCAGGCGCCCATCGGCGAGCATCCGCCCCACCTCTTCCAGCGGCGTGGGCACGAGGCGGATCAGCTCGTCGTCGTCGGGCTTGGGCCGCTCCCGCTTCAGCTCCGTCGCGAGGTACAGGTGGATGAGCTCGTTGCAGAAGCCAGGGCAGGTGTACACGCCGGACAGCCGCTCCATCTTTCCCGCCCGGTATCCCGTCTCCTCCAGAAGCTCCCGGTGCGCGGCCGTCGGGGGGTCCTCGCCCGGGTCTATCTTCCCGGCGGGGAGCTCCAGAAGGTCCACCTCGGGCCCCTTGCGGTACTGGCGGATGAGAAGGACGGTTCCGTCATCGAGCAGGGGCAGCATCAGCACGGCGTCGGCGACGCGGACCAGCTCCCGGATGGATAGCCGCCCGTTGGCCAGCCGCACCTCGTCCACCCGGACCTCCATGATCCGACCGGAGTAGATCAACCGGCTGGAAAGGCTTTCCTCGCTCAAGACCCCTCCTCGACCTCCAGGCCGGTGATGAGGAACTCGCGGCCGCCGAGGACGGTCAAATCCCTCCCCCCGCAGCCGGGGCAGATGAAGTACGGCTCGTCGAGGGTGAACTCCTCGCCGCAGCCCTCGCAGCGGACCCGCCCGTCCCGGCGCTCGATTTCCAGCTCCGAGCCCGCCAGCCGTCCCCCCTCCGCGAGCGCCGCGTAGCAGAACTCGAGGCTCTCGGGCACGAAACCGGTGAGGCGGCCCAGCAGCAGCTTCACTTTGATCAGATGCGTGCCCTCCGGGAGCCGGTCCAGCTCCTCCTCCACGGCCCGCACGATTTCCCGCGTGACGCCCAGCTCGTGCATCGTTAAAAGCGCAGGTCCGCCAGGACCCCGCAGGCGTAGTCCACGTCATCGTCGGAGACGTCCTTGTGGGTTACCAGGCGGAACTTGTCGGGGCCGAAGGGGAAGAAGCGGACCCCCATTGCCCCGGCCTCGTCCGCCACCCGCTGCGACGGGACGTCATCGAGCAGGGGGATGACGATGTTGGTGTGGACGCCGGCGGGTTCGATCCGGGCCCAGGAGGTTCCGGCTAAAATCTTCGCCAGCCGCTGGGCCTTTTCGTGGTCCTCGGCCATGCGGGCCCAGTTGTGCTCGATGGCGTAGAGGCCCGCCGCGGCGAGGATTCCCACCTGGCGCATCCCGCCGCCGCAGATTTTACGCAGCCGGTGCGCCCGCGCGATGAAGTCCGCCGGGCCGGCCAGAATCGAGCCGACGGGGCAGCCCAGCCCCTTGGAGAAGCAGCTCATCACCGAGTCACCCACCGACGCGAGCTCGGCCATGCTCTTCCCGGTGGCCACCGAGGCGTTCCACAGGCGGGCGCCGTCCAGGTGAATCCGCACCCCGCGCTCGTCGGCGAAGGCGCGCAGGGCGCGGAAAATCTCCTGGTTCGGCACGACGCCGCCCAGCCGGTTGTGGGTGTTCTCCAGGCAGATCAGAGATGTGCGCGAGGAGTGGAACTCGCCGGTCTTGTAGCGCTTCCTCACCGCGTCCGGGTCGGGCGCCCCCTCCACCACGGGCACCTCCCGGGTGAGCACCCGGGCTAAAAACCCCGGCGCCCCGTACTCGTACTCCAGGATGTGGGCGTCCTGGCCCAGGATGACCTCGTCCCCGCCCGTGGTCCAGGCGGCGACGGCCACCTGGTTCGCCATGGTGCCCGAGGCGGTGAAGAGCGCCGCCTCCTTCCCCACCAGCCCGGCGTACACCCGCTCGAGCTCCTTCACCGTGGGGTCGTCGCCCAGGACGTCGTCGCCCACCTCGGCGGAGACCATCGCCTCGAGCATGGGTGAGTCCGGCCGCGTCACGGTGTCCGAGCGCAGGTCAACGACCCTCGCCGCCATGAGCACCTCCCGCGGACGCCGCATCGGCGCCCTTTTCACGCATCAGCCTGAAGTACCGGTACAGGTAGACCGCCAGAGACAGCGCCACCAGAACGGCGCAGAGCCAGGACAGGGCCGTCTCCAACCAGAGATGGCCCGTGCGCAGGGTGTAGACGACGAGGGTCGCCCCGATGACGAAGGCCGCCGCCTTGCCCGCGGAGTTGCTCATCGGGGTCGCGCGCCGGCGGTGCCGCAGGAGGCACCCGCCCAACAGAATCAGCGCGTCCCGCCCCAGGACGACGACGGCCAGCCACAGGGGGAAATCCCGGTAGATGACCAGCATCACCGCCGCGGCGCCGATGCAGACCTTGTCCGCCACGGGGTCTATCACCTTGCCGAACTCGGTGACGGCGTTCCACCGCCGGGCAAGAAGGCCGTCCAGACCGTCGAAGGCCATGGAGAGTATCATCAGCCCGGCCGCGGCCCAGGGCGCCCAGGCATCGGGAAGCGTGACCAGGTACAGGACCACCGGCAGCATGACCAGACGGGTGACCGACAGGAGGTTGGGGACCTGTCGCCGGATACCGGTCGCCGGGGGACGATCGTTCGCGGGTCCGGGGCTGTCGGTGAATCCTCTCGGCATGGGTTCAACCCGTCGAAGGGGGCGATTCGCCGCCATTCTCCCCGGTATCGGCCACGGTGTGGCGGCTGGGCGGCTTCATCTCGATGCCCGGGCCGGTGACCTGCCGGCTGGCCAGGAGCTCCAGCCCGAGCTCCGCGGCGACGCGGCTCACGGCGCCGTCATGGAGCCGGACCAGCTCGGCGCGGAAGGCGATGCTGCGGGCGGTGAGCGCGGCGCGGATCAGCGTGTACTCGAAAATGAGGAAGCCGAGGCCGGCGACGACGAAACAGGCGATTCCCAAGGCCAGGCTGATTTCCCAGGGCTTGAGCACGTAGAGCGCGAGCCAGGCGGGGATGATGTAGATGAACGCCCGCCCGATGGCCGCCCAGAGAATCGCCCCCCAGCCGGCGTCGGCTCCCGTGTGGCTGGCCATGCCCGTTCGAACCTGAAGGGCCTTCAAATCGGCGCCTAACTCCACCCTCAGCCAGGCGTACAGGGGGTAGAGGCGCCGGCGGAGGCGGACGAGGAGATCGGGGTGCTCGCGGAAACCGGTCGCACCCCGTTGAGTGAAGAGGGTGTAGAGGCGCCGGTAACCGGAGAAGGGGGCCTCCCCGGAGTCGAGCCAGGCCCGCAAGCCGGTCAACCCGGCGAAGTAACGCTCTTCGTCCAGAGGCTCGTCTGCATTAAGAGAAGCCGCGTAGGTGATGTCCCTCACCGGAGCTCCTCCCAGGTGGCCCAGCCGAAGGGCGCGTTAGCCTCGCGTCGGGCGAGGAGCTCCTCGGCCTCGGGTGGAATCCCGCCCGCGTCCAGCCGTTCCAGGGCCGTCACGAGGGCGTGAAAACACTCCCGGTGCTGATTGTACCGCAGGTGGGCGTAATCCCGCGCCGAGTGAGAGTAGATGAGAAACGACCAGTCGGAGGCCTCCAGGAGGAGGAGCTCCCGGGCGGCGGCGGCCAGAAGGCGACGGGCCAGCTCCCGCCCCTCGTCCCCGTGTTTTCGAACGGCGCCGGCCAGGCGGTCCTCCGCGGAGTAAACCGCGTCCCAGTAATCCCGCGCGTGTTCCCCCAGCCACACCTTGTGGTAACCGTCGTAGCCCCAGGAACCCTCCCTGAGAACCACCGGCTCGGCCGGGACGCGCCCCAGCGCCTCCGAGGGGGAGGCCAGGGTGAGCCTCTGCGAGCGGACGA
Source organism: bacterium (assembly GCA_035528375.1). Classification (NCBI taxonomy): domain Bacteria; species bacterium. Next base: position 14,332 of record DATKYS010000135.1, on the reverse strand, counting down.
CGCCCTCCAGTACCTGAGCCAGCCACTCCGGACCCTCGTACCACCAGTGCCCGAAGAGCTCGCAGTCGAAGGGCAGGGTCAGAACCGCCCGCTCGCCGGGGGCCTTCGACGCCAGGCCCTCCAGGACGCCCACGAAGTGCCCGGCGTGCTCCCGGACCTTCGCCCGGGCCGCCTCGGGGTCGTAGGGGGCCTTGTGTCCCACGTAGACGTCCTTGCCGGTCACCCGCCAGTAACGCAGGCCGCTGGGCCACCTCCGCCGGTGGAACTCCCGGTAATCCGCGTCACCGGGGTAGCCGACGAAGCCGTCCCACACCTGCCGGTTGGCGGAAGAGTCCCGGACGAACACGCGGAACGCCGATCCATCCGGCGCGTAGACGCCGTAGGGGGAACGGTCGGGGTAGGGGGTGTGGAACTGGCGGCGGGAATCGTTGTAATCGGCCAGGAGGACCGGGTCGCCCGGCGTGTCCTCGGGTAACTTGGCCTCGACCAGGTGGGCGTCCACGAAGGTGTAGCGGACCCCCGCCGCGTCGAGGTGGGCGGCGGTGCCCTCCCGCGGCGAGAGGGAATCCGCGGTGAAGGGACGCCGCCATTCGCGCCCCGGCCGGTAGGCGCACTCGGGGAGCCAGAACCCGCCGGTCCAGCCGCCCATATGCCGCCCGTGGGCCAGGAGTCCCAGCCGGACCTGGCGCGCCACGGCGTCCTCCCGACCGAGGAGCGGGAGGTAGCCATGTGTGGCTGCTCCGGCTACCGGCTCCAGGAAACCTCCATCGGCGAGCTCGCGGAATCCGCCGATTATATCGCCGTCCAGACGGTCGAAGTCCTCCAGGTGGCCCAGGAGCTCGGCCTCCCAACCCCGGGCCATCTCGGCCAGGCGAACTTCGCCCTCCGCCTCGAAACTCCGGGCGTCGGCGGCGGCCGCGGCGGCGTGTCCGCGCAGGTACTCCCGGAAACCGCTCTCGAACCGGGGGTCGGCGAGCTGCTCCACCAGCGTGGGGGTGAACCCGAGGCCGAGGCGGAGCGGAACCCCGCGCCCCGCCAGCTCCCGGAGCCGGCGGAGGAGAGGGATGTAAACCCCGGCGGCCGCCTCGTAGAGCCACACCGAACCGTGCGGCCAGGTGCCGTGACCCAGAAGGTACGGGAGGTGGGCGTGGAGGTAAAAAACGACGTCGGCGAATTGAGCCATGGGAAAGGTTGGGACGCGCTTTTTTGCGCAGGGCAATCTTACCGGCCCGCGGGCGCTTTCACAAGGGTTACTTTGCCGGTCCCGTCGTGGCTGCTATAATCCCCCTGAAGATGGACGATTCCCGGGAGCTCCGAAAGTGCCGCGACGCCGCCTACCGCCTCCTCGCCCGGCGGGACCACGGGTTGCGTGAGCTCGGAATAAAGCTGGAGAGGCGCTTCGAGCCCGGGGTCGTGGGGACCGTCCTGGCGAGCCTCGTGGAGCGGGGGCTGCTGGACGACCGCCGCTTCGCCCTGGCCTTCGCCAGGGAGTTGGAGAACAGGGAACCGTGCGGGGAACGGCTGATCCGGGTAAAACTCGCCCAGCGGGGGGTGGAGCCGGCGGTCATCGGTGAGGTTTTGGGCGAGATGTCCCTCGACGAGGAGGAGCTGGTGGAGGAGGCGGTGCGGTCAAAGCTGCCCTCCCTCGCCGGCCTGGACCGGGAGGCCGCCGCCCGGAGGCTCCTTTCCCACCTGGAACGGCGCGGCTTCAGACCTGATCTCATTCGCGGAGCCGCCCTGCGCGCCCTCGAGGGCTGGCCCTCAGCGTAATGACACGACGAGGAGGACGGATGCCCACCCCGGCCGACAGATCCGCGGAAAAGGCCTTGGAAAAGTACCACCGCCTGGCCGGCGAGGACCTGGTCGCCCAGCTCCGGGCCCTGGGCTACGACGCGGTCTTCGTCCCGACCCGGGAGAAGGCCCTCGAGGAGCTACTCGATAGGGTGCCCGAGGGTGCCACGGTGGGCGTCGGCGGATCGCTCACCCTGGGCCAGATCGGCGCCCTGGACGCCCTCCGCGAGCGGGGTCACGAGGTGCTTTCCCCCCTCGGCGCCGACGCGTCGGGCGAGGAGAAGACCGCTCTGCGCAGGAGGGGCCTGACCGCCGACGTCTTCCTCACCGGGGTGAACGCCGTCACCGCCGACGGGGAAATCGTCAACCTGGACGGCACCGGCAACCGGGTGGCCGCCACCTGCTTCGGGCCCGGTCGGGTCATCTACGTGCTGGGAATCAACAAGCTCACCGGCGACCTGGAGGAGGCCGTCTCCCGGGTGAGGAACTTCGCCGCGCCGGCCAACGCCATGCGCCTGGGGCTCGACACACCCTGCGCCGACACCGGTTTCTGCCACGACTGCGACTCCGACCAGCGCATCTGCAACCGCCTGGTCATCCACCTGCGCGCCGGGAGGGGGGAGCACTCGGTCATCGTCGTGGGCGAGACGCTGGGGCTCTAGGGCAGCGCGCCCGGGTATTTTTCAACCGACCCGGGGGTTGGGGGCCCTTTTTTTTAACACCCGGTGGCCCTTGACGGCCTTAATTTTTTGTGATAGATTAATTTAGCCTTGGGAAAGGTCTAAAAAAAGGGGGATAAAATGGACAAACCCCAGCTCTTCTCTTCTCTTCTGGTGATTTTAACGGTGCTCCGGGTGATTTACAGTAATGATACGAACAATCCCCGTCTGACGGATTAAGGAGGTGGAGCCATGACAAGGATTACGATTCTTTTACTCGTAGTCGTCGCGTTTTCGGCCGTTCCCGCCCCGGCCGACGACGACCCCCAGGTCCTGTGGGACCAATGCTACGACTATCAGTTCATACACGGCGGCAAGGGGATATACGGCGAGTACTACACCCAGGACGACTTCACCCTGGAGACGGACGCGGAGCTCGAGGCCGTGGAATGCTGGGCCTTTTACTACCCCGAGGAGCCCGCCCATCCCAGGCTGTTCTACGTGAACGTGCGCTACGACCAGTACGGCATGCCCGGCGCCTACTACTTCAGGACCACAACCGGCGGCGACGACGTGGAGGAGACCTACACCGGATTCGATTACATGGGGTATCTACGCGTCTACTATTACCGGCTGAACATCGTGCCCCAACACGTTGACGGCGGGACGCCGTTCTGGCTCGAAATCCGCACGGAAGCCGAGAACTGCAAGTGGGGTATGAAATCCGGCGGCAACCTGTACTCCCAGTGGTACCAATGGGACGAAGCGGTCTACTTCCGCCTCCTGGGCACGCCCGAGGACACCGCCGTCCAGCCCATGAGCTGGGGGGAAATCAAGGCCGGGTTCTCGGACTAGCGGCCGCGGTCAATACGAAGTAGGGCGGGGATTTTAATCCCCGCCATTTTCAGCAATCTGCGAGCCGACCGGTCGGGCGACCGGGAACTCGACGCCACCGTGCGGCCCGCGGTGAAAGACCGGTTACAAAAAAAGGAGGCGACCCCTCCTTATTTTTCAGCCATTCCGACCCCGCCCCTACTGGACCATGTAGTAGATGGGGTCCACGGCGATGCCGTTCAGCCGGACCTCGTAGTGGAGGTGGGGTCCCGTGGTGGCGCCGGTGATGCCGATGCAACCCACAACCTGACCGGCGTTCACCCGCTCGCCCACCTGGTAGGCCACGGAGCTCAGATGGGCGTAGCGGGTCTGATACCCATTCCCGTGGTCAACCCAGATGGTCAGCCCGTAGGCCCCCTTGAAACCGGACTCGACGACGACGCCTGAGGCCGGTGTGCGGACCGGGGTCCCGATGGGCGCCGCGATGTCCAGGCCCTTGTGGGAGCCGTGCCAGCGCGGCTCGCCGAAGTAGCTGGTGATTACCCCCTGGACGGGGACACCGTAGGGAACGTCGGGGCTGATGGTGGAGATGCGCTTTTCCAGCTCCCGGACCAGGTGGTACATGTCCTGGGAGAGGCCGGCCATGTCGGATAGCAGCGCGGCCTCCGCGGCGGCGTATTCCTCGGTGTCGTGGTTGATGAAGTTCAGCCCGAAGGTGGTGACGGCCACCCGTTCATCCCCGGACCTGGGGGTCTCGGATCGCCCGAGGGGGAGGCCCGTCCCCCCGCCCTGCCCCAGGAGATCCGAAGCCTGCTCCTCCTCCAGCTTGAATCCGGCCATGATTCTCAGGTTTTTATAAAAGTTCTGCAGCTGGGTGAGCTGGAGGCGGATGTTGAGCATGGAGCGCTCGTAGGCCCGTTTGTCACGTTCGGCGGCGGCCCGGAGCGCAGAGAGCTCGGAGCCGGAAATCATCGCCGCCTCTTTGTACTCGGACACCCGCCGGGCGAGGAAGTCGCCGCGCTCCTCGAGGGGCTTCAAATCGTGGACCGTGTCGTTGTATAAAAGGGCGTAGTACAGCGCCGTCCCGCCCAGTCCCAGGACCAGGGCGGCGATGAAGACGATGGCCCCCAAGAGCAACCAGCGCCTGACGAGGTACGGCCGCGCCGCACCGCCGGTGTGGGGCACGATGACCACGGAGATGTGTCGGGAAAGGGGCATTCCGCCTCTACTCCGCGGGGATGTAGATGAACCAGGCGCCGTTGCGGCGGACGAGGGTGAAGGAGTACTGATCCGAGCACCGGTTGCCGTAGGGGTCGAGGAACACCTGCCGGGCCAACACCCGGCGCTCGTCCTCGGAGCGTTCCTCGACCTGGATTACCTCGTGGTCCACGATCTCGTCCAGGAAGTACTCACGCTCGGCGGTGGGGATGAGTTCCCGTCGCGCACTCTCCACCTCGTCCGGGGAGAGACCGTCCCACGCCGGGAACCACAGACAGTCTACGAGCCCCTCGGCATCCCGGGCGTTGTTCGCCCGGACGAAATCATCGTAAACGTCCTGTGGAGCGGACCCGCCGCAGCAGACGAGGAGCAACGGGAGAATCGGGAGCAAGATCCGCCACACCGTCCATCGCCTCCTCGTTAGTGAAACTACCAGAAGAATTTCAAAAAAACAACCCGCCGCGTAAAGGCTGCTCGTTCAATGAGAAAGACCGGCGTCGCGCCGGTCTCGTTGGATAAATCCCCCCCAACTCCCCCCCCCCGCCTACTGGGGGGTCAGGGAGAGGGGATAGGTAACCCTGACCGAACCGCCCTCGATGGCGGAGAAATTCAAGCCGCGGATTCCGTTTAGAATGGGTCCGATCAGGCCGGTATCGGGAAGGGTACTGTTGGAGAAGGTGGCGTTCTCCACGGAGCCGTCCGGCTGGATGCCAAAGATGATGCTGATGGAGCCGCTGGCATCGGGGTTGGTCTTCAAAAGCTCGTTGTACTGCTGTCGCGCCGACCCGAGGGCCGAGGAGACGGCAGTGCGGATCTCGGTCTGTGAACGGCCCGGATCACCCGCACCCTCGCCGGTTATCTGCACCGGTCCGGCGACCCCGATCTTCCCCGTGCGCCCCTGGACGTGGGGTCCGCCGGAATCCACCTCGGGCGCCTCGGCGTGGAGCTGCTCCCTCTGCACTTTGAGCTCCGTGCGCTGTTCCTCCAACTGGGAGCGCTCCGCCTCCAGGGAGGCGACCAGCTCGTCTTTCCCAGCGGCGCGGGCAAGGTCAATGGCCTCGTCAATGTCCTTCAAACGGCTGTCTATGGCCGCCAGCCGGGTGTCTATCCCCTTGATCCGCTCCCTGAGCTCGGCGCTCAGCTCCTCGGTGGCCGTCCGTGCGCCGATGAGCTCGATGGTGAGCCAGGTCCCCCCGGCGACGACGACGGCGATGATGGCGACGACCAGGATGGTCTGGCGCTTGCGGCGCTTCTTGACCGCCCGCTCCATGTTCATTATCTCGTCGGCCTCGGCCTCGAGCTCCTTGGCCCGCCTATCCAGGTCCGCGCGCTGCGAATCGAGCGCGGCGGCCTGCTCCTTGGTCATCTCCGCCTGTTTGGCCAGCTCTTCGAGCTCCTGGCGCTCGGACTCGAGCCGGCGCTGCTCGGTGAGAATCCTGTCGCGCTCGGCCTTCTGCCCCTCGAAGGTGAGGATGGTGGCCGACCCGGAACCGACGGCGTCTATCCAGCTCGTGAAGGCCTCGGTCCGGGCCTTGGTCTTGGACTTGTGGAAGATGGCGTTCAGGTGCTCGACGTTCTTGGCCTGAACCCAGACCTTCTGGGTGGAGACGCGGACGTAGTCGTCCGAACCCATCCGGTTCTCGTCAATCCACTTCCTGACCGTCTCCACCGAGACGGGTCCGTACTGCTTGCCCTCTATCTTCAGGAAGAGTTTCTTTTCCTCGTCGGCCATCTGGAAGCTCCCGTGATAATCGGCGCGTTTCTTCCACGGGATAGTCTAGCCCACGTCGCGCCTTCGGTCAAGTCCCCCGTTCATTCCCCCCGTATTCCCATAACAATACGCACAGGCACCCCCTATTGTGCCCGGTGTTGAAAGGGGAATCAACCGTTCGTCGTAGACCGGAAACGCCCGTACCTGAATTAGCTGCTACGGACGGGGGCGTTTTAATCACGCCGTCCCCACGCGGGCGGCGGCGGGGGGAGGCGGAGTAAAGAGCTCTCGAACGGGCCGGCTAAAGCGACCCGCCGCAGTATCAGACAAGTTGCATAAAACCCTCGTTGTCGTTCGCAAGGGGTCAAGGCAGGCGTCTAAAACTCTCGTTCAAGGCGCCAATAAGAACGTCCCCTGGAAATGAACGCCCGATCCCACTATCCCACGCCTGGGCGTACTCCTCGACCAGCCCTTTGGTGCGAATGATCTCTAATAATAAGGAGGGCCGCTTTCACGGCCCCCCTTTGGGAATACCCGATCCGGGATATGAGTGCATAACCCGCCCGGGTGTAAACCGCGGGACGGGCTACTTAGGCGAGAGCACGAACGGCACCGACAGGGTCACCTGGCCCTGTACGCCGCCGACGGCCCAGCCTCGAACCACGCCCACAATCTCGGATTCCATCTGGGTATTCCCCGTATCGTTACCGGTCACCGAGACGTTGGAAACCACGCCGTTGGAGAAGGTGACCTTGACGACGATACGACCCTGGAGGTTCGGGTTCAGCTTCAGGTACTTCTCGTAGATGGACTTGATCTGTCCGCCCCGCTGGCGGATGTAGCTGGAAATCTCGTTGATGGCCTCGCTGGATACACCGGCGCCCTTGTCCATCACGGTCGCCCGGGGGCTTACCGGCCGGGCCTTGACGATGGTCGGGCCGCCTTCGGCGCCGCCGACCCCGGTACGTCCGATGGTCGGTCCACCGGCACCTCCCAGTCCACCACCGGCGAAACCGCCGCCTTCACCGGCCCCGCCGGCCCCGGCGCCTCCGCCCTGAACCCCGACCGTTCCGCCGACCGAGAAGAGGCTAGAGGTACCTTCGCCGCCGGAGAGACCCATCACGCCGCCGGCTCCACCGACAACGTTCGAGGTGATGGCGGTTATGAGAAGGTCCGCCGCGCCGCCGCCGGCCGTCAGTCCGGCCGCGCCGACTATGTCTCCGGCCGAAGGGCCGCTGCCGGTGCCGCCCCCACCGGTTCCGGTCCCGGAGGAGGTGATGTCGGCCACTATCTCCTCACCCTCCCCGGCGCCCAGCGCCGAAGGGTCTATGATCACGTCCGACTCCTCGGCTACGAGGATCTGCCGCAGTCGGGGCCGGTCCTCGAGTGCCGCGTAGGGATCGTGAGGTCCGACGACGGTGGTGAGCCAGCCGAAAAGGCCGCCCAACAGCATCGAAGCGGCGAAGAATCCGGCGAAGACCTTGTCCTCCGGCTCTAGGGCGAAACCGGAGGTGATGGAATCGGCCAGCCGGGGCTCACCGGCGATCTGCTGCACCGTCGGGGTGAAGTAGCCGAAGTGGATGGTTATGTCGGAGATGCGAATCTGGCCTTTCTTGGAACGCGACGCCCGGAACGTGTAGCCGTTTTTGACCCGGGGCAGGAAACCGCAGACCCTCAGGTCGCGGAGCGATATGGTCGAGTCACCCACGCTGATCTTGCCGTTCATGTCCTCGGCGATGGTGAACTCGTACTCGTCGCCCCGCTGGACGGCCAGTACGTGCCTGTGCGCGATCGCGGGATCGTGCTGCAGCACGACATCGCAGTCCGGTGCCTGGCCCACGGTGATCGTGTCCCGCTCGGGGATCAGGCGTTTGATTATCCTGTCCCCCCGGGAGATCACCAGGCCCAGCACTGGCTTGACTGGTGTTTCTGGCATTTTTTCTCCTTAGGTTACCCTCACTCCCACTTACCGGTGTCCTGAATCGCAGCGAGGGTGATGTTCATGTACCCGGCGTTCGCCGCCGTCGCCACCACCTTCTTGATCAGGCTGAAGTAGTGGTTCTTGTCCGCCAAAATCAGGATTTTCGCCGGTTCTGCTTCACGACCTGCCGTACGCATCGTCTCCTGAAGCGCCTCGACGCGCGTCTCCATCCTGGCTTTCAGAGGCTTGATCACGATGTCCTTCGAGCTGATGGCCTCGTCTGTGGGCATGATCTCCTCTTCGAGGAAGTAGATGGCGTTCGAGCCGACGGCGACGCGGTCAATGACCCCGGGGATGGCCATGGAGTCACTCTTCGGCAACGACAGGTGGGCCGCAGTGGCCGACAGGTCGCCCTGGGCGGAGAAGGTTTTGAGAAGGAACACGAGCACGATGGTCATCATGTCCATCAGCGATGTGATTCTCAGGGACGACGACTCACTCTTCTTCCTCGCGTGGTGTGGTTTGAACTTCAGGTACTTGCTCGGGGTCTGTGCGCCTGGCATATCTCACCTCCTTTCAACGGTCAGCGCGGCACTGCTCCACCGAATATCACGCTGGGGAAAAGGGTCGCGACGTAAGCTTTCTGACCTTTCTCGACGCTGTATTTGGCGGCGTCCTCGTCGGTCTTGACCTCGATGACGTTCACGTCTCCGCGGACGGTGTCCATGAGGTTGATGACATCGGTGAAGGGTATGTTGTCCTGAATGGCAAGGTAAACTTCCTCGTGGTCCTGGTACTGGGGCAGCTTTTTGACTTTTTCCAGCAGCACTTCACGGAGCGTGGCGAAGTCGAACGACCCGCCGACCTTCGGGATCCAGTTTCTGTCGGCCCCGGACCGTTCGGGAAAGGCTGGCAGTACGCCCTTGTCGTTGGTGATGATGAAGCCCTTGTCGGCGCTCATCCCGACCATCAATATCTTGGTGACCCCACCCATTCCTCCCGCTCCGGCTCCGCTCGCCGCGGCCTGGGGTGGCAGAGTGACCTGTAGTGCTACCGTGGTGACGAAAACGGCGGACATCAAGAGCAGGGGGATCAGCAATGTCATCAGGCCCATGATCGGGACGAGGTACTCATCACCCACGTTCTTCTCCTCACCGGTCCGTCTGGCCGCACTCGGTCCGAAAGCCATGGCCTATCCTTTCATCTGGGTGATGAGGTTGGTGATCTTCACCGAGAACTCGTCTATATCGTTGACGATCTTCCGAGTTCTGTCTTTCAGCCAAGCCGCCGCGGCCAGGGTCGGCACGGCTACCACCAGACCGAACATCGTGGTCAACATGGCGATGGAGATACCCTCCGACAGGAGCCGGGCCGAATCCTCCGGGTTCGCTACGGTAATGGCGTCGAACGCCGTCATCAGGCCGGAGATCGTACCCAGCAGTCCGAGGAGGGTCGCGATCTGTGCCAGCATGTCCAGGTAGCCGGTGCGCTTCTCGAGCCGGGGGATGACCTCGAGGGTCTTGGCGTCCGCGGCCACCTGCATGTCGCGCCCGGACCCCGAGTGGTGCTTGAGGATCTCCCGCAAGACCTGGGCCAGCGCAGCGTTGGTCGTGTTGCACAGGGCGATGGCCCGCTCGATGTTGCGGTTCTGGATGAGCTTTTCCAGCTCGGCGATGAAGGTCTTGGTGTTGATGCTCGATTTGAAGACCACGAAGTAGGTCCGCTCGAGGATGAAGGTCAGGTCGAGCATCGCAACGAAGAGGATGATCCACATGAAGTCCCCACCGTCGGCGAAGGAGTCAATGAGTCTGTACATGGATTCCTTTCCTCGGTTTGTGGGTTGTTGGGTTTTAGCCTCCGGCGGCCTTTCCGGCTGAACAGGTTTGTCTCCTTTCGCGGCCGTGGTGGATGTGTGTGATCGCCCGGTCGAATACGATAAGTCCTAATCCACGAGCATGATGACCGCCGCAGCCAGGAGCGCCACGCCCGCCGTACCCGCCAGCCAGTTGGCGTTGAGGGTCTCGGAATTGGCGTCCATGTAACCGGCGGTTATACCGGAGGCTATGCCTGCGCCCGTGGCCAGCCAGAGGAAGGGGTTTTTAATGGACCGCTGACTCACGGCGATGCCCTCCTCGAACTCCTCCTTGTCAATGGGGTTGAGTATCTGGCTGGCATAGGTCTGGCGCAGCATCACCTTCTCAAACTCGGGATCCGTGCGCAGGATGAAGGACATCTGGGACGGCGCCATTCTCCGTCCGAAGATCTCGAGCTCCACCACGGCGTCCACGTCGGAGTCCTGGGCGAAAGCCGACCATGGGATCGCCGCGAGGACCAGCGGTATTAAAACCGAGAGGCTTATATACCTTCGGTCGCAGTCACCCTTCCGTGGCGTATTCATCGAAGGTTAACCCCCAGCTAACACCCGCCCTGGCGCACCGGAGGCGGGGCTATGTAGCCGCCGCTGCCGGTCACCACGAGCTCGGCGTCGAATAAAAGACCGTAGTTTTCCGGATCGTCCGTGTTGACCGCCTCGATGGCGAACACGTTGTCACCGACGTCCAGGTACTCCGTCACATCTATCTGATCGTAGGTCATCCAATCATCTTCGTTCTCACTCGAGTCCTGGTGCACCAGGACGCCGTTGACGTAAAACTGGTAGTTGTTGTTGGCCGTTATCCGTACGATGAAGTGCTCCTGGATGTCGGAGTCCTCGTCGTTGAGGAGGTTGCGCGGCAGACCGAACTCGCGGCGGAAGTAAGCGGTAACCCCGCTGCGGGCCCAGATCCACTCCGCGTCGGCGTCCGGCCACCCGTACACCTGGTTCCGGGCGCCGGAAAGACCGTCCTTGAACGCGCCCACGTAGGCCGTGCCCCAATCGTTGTCGTTGTAGTCCGCCGTCGTCCAGGACGTGCCATCCTGGCGGGCGTTGGTGACGTGCCAGGCCTGTTTGAGGGCCTCGATCTGCTCCGCGGTGAGTTCCGCGTACTGGGCGTGGACGTTGTCCAGGGCAATCGGCCCGAGCAGCAGGAGGGCGAAAAGGGCCAGTATCAGACGGGACTTGACGGTGAACGGCATCTTTTCCTTCCCCCGATTGCGAACCTCGGTGCGTACCGACAATCCCCGTCGGGCTTGCCGTCACGCGCTGGCAGCGGTTATTGGAGTGCCTCGGGTTTCTTCAGTTGCCCTGTTTTCAATAACTCGCCGCAACCACCTCTCACTGAGGGGGTCCACACTCATTTACGCTCGGGAACCGACCGAGATTTCCTTTTTTTTAATCAATCGGCTCGGTTGTGTCTTCGGTCGCAGTTTCCTCTACTGGAGCAGTGTCTGTGCCGTCTGCGGTCGGTTCGGTGTCAACACTCTCCTCGACAGGCTCGGTGTCCTCCGACGGGGTAACATCGGGCGTCTCCTCAATGGGCGTTTCATCAATGGGCGTTTCCTCGATGGGCGTTTCCTCGATGGGCGTTTCCTCGATGAGCGTTTCATCAATGGGCGTTTCCTCGATGGGGGTCTCCTCGATGGGCGTTTCCTCGATGGGCGTCTCCTCGATGGGCGTTTCCTCGATGGGCGTCTCCTCGATGGGCGTCTCCTCGATGGGCGTCTCCCCGATGGGCGTTTCCTCGATGGGGGTCTCCCCGATGGGCGTCTCCCCGATGGGCGTCTCCCCGATGGGCGTCTCCTCGATGAGAGGCTCCACTATTATCTCGGGCTCCGGAGCCATAGCCGCGATGTCCACGGTCCGGGAGTAAAAGCGCACGCCCGAATAGTCCCAGATGCTGGCGCCCAGGTTGTCCATGCCGGTCTTGACCCCGATGGGCGGATAGAGCATGTATGACTGCGGAACCAGGTCCACCAGGCGCTCCTTGGCCTTCTGGACCCACTGGTTGGTCTCGCCGCGCTCCTGGGCGTTGATGAGGATCAACTCGTAGACCTGGATCGCCTTGTCGAGACCTTTTTCCGCCGCCCAGGTGTCCATCTGCGATTTGAACACGTCCAACTGCTCCATAACGATATCTTCTATCTCGGTGGCGTAATCCGGATTTTCCTCTATCAGCTTGTCCAACTGGGCGAAACTGATCTTCATCCGGCTGACGGTGAGGTAGAACTGCTCGTAAACCAGGCCGGCCTTGTAGCGGGCGGAGAGGTTCACCTCGAGGTCCACGGCCCTGGAGGCCCGGCCGTAGATCTCGACGAGCTCGTCCATCATCCCGTACTTCTTCGTCGCCGTCTGCACCAGGGGGTCCAGATCCAACAGATCGCCCTCGAGGGTGATCGCCGCGTAGTCGTCGAAGAGGAGGTCGCCTATCTCCACGTAGGCCTTGGCCGGGATGTCGAAGTTCACCTCGATGCCGGGCCTCGTGCTGAAGTCCTCGTACACCTTGGTGCACTCGAAGAGGAGATTGCGACCGGTCTCCACGTCGCCCAGCTTCAGCGAGGCGTGACCGGCGCGGTAGAAGGAATCCACAACCTGGTCGGGGACGCCGGTTTCCCTGTACCGTTGGCCGTAGAGGGTGAAGGTGCGCTGGGCGTTGGGCCAGTTCTTCAGCTTTTCGTAGCACTCGCCGGCCTTGAAAAGCGCCGCGGGTTCCTGATCCGTCGGTGTTATGGCGTTGTCCAGCACCCGCTCGAAGATACCGGCGGCCTCGTACCACTCCTCGAGCTCGAAGTAGGCCAGCGCCTCGGAGAAGAGCGCCTTGTCCACGTCGGGGTGGTCGGGGAAATTCTCGGAAAGCTCATGGTAGGCCACGATGGCCTGCTCGTAGTCCTTGAGCTGGGCGGCGTAGATGTACCCGGCGTTGTTGAAGGCCTTGACGGCGATGTCCGAGTTGTAGAGGTTCTCCCGCGCCACGCGGAGGTAGCTCTTGGCGCTTTCCTCGAGCTGGGCGCGGATTTCCGGCGGCAGTTCCACCTCCTCCTCACCCTCGGCGAGCTCCACCCGGGGCACGCCCAGGTCCACGGCGGTTATCTCGGCGGCGGAGGCGTTGTTGAGGGCCATCTCCTCGAGCTCTGAGCCGGTATCGGCCAGGGCGGCGGCTTTACGGTACCACTCGGCGGCGCGCCAGTAGTAGTGCTGGTCGAACCAGCTCTCGCCGATGCGGAAGGCGATCTGGGCCCGGTTCATCTTCGCCGGATCGGGATCGTAGGCCGGCACGAAATCGAGGTCCACGATCCGCGCCAGGGCGTCGCGTCCGGAGTCGAAGCAGTCGAAGGCCATCATCAGGTTGCCTTCCCAGTAGTAGAGCTTCTCCAGATCGTGCTCGGCCTCGGGGTTTCCCTCCTTGAAGATGCGACCGTACTCCCGGCTGGCCCAGACGAACTTCTTGCACACGTCGGGCAGGACATCCCGGGGATTCTTGCTCGGGGTCTTCTCGCGCTGCTGATCCAGAGTCAGCTTCACCTGGGGCTGGTTGATCTTCTCCTCCCAGCGGGCCTTCTCGAACTCGTCGGAGCCGAACTTGTACGCCGCGGCTGCGTACCAGAGGCTCTCCTCCTTGAACTCGGTCTTATCGGGGTAGAGGTCCACACTGGAGGTGCCGGCGGTGAGCATGAAGTTGTCCCCCGCATGAGCGAAATCCCCGACGCTGTAGTAGCTCATCGCCAGGTAGAAGTTGGCTTTGTACGCATCCTCCTCGAGGGGGTAGTCGAGCAGGTACTGCTCCAGGTAGGTGATGACCCTCGCGTAGTTCTTCTTGGCCGTAACCAGGTCCTTCGCCTCCTCGGCGTCGTAGCCCACGATGTAGGTGTAGATGGCCACGTCGTAGAGGGAGCGCGCCAGGGCGGCCCGGGCGTTCGCCAGGGCCTCGGGGTTGTCCCGGTTCGCTTCGTACCAGGCGCTGCCCACCGCGTAACGGCTGATGAACTCGTCACGAACCTGGTTCTGCAGGGCCTCGAGGCGCTTGGTCTCCTGTTCGAGCCACGCCAGTTGGGCGGGGTCCTCGCGGTCCTTGATGATCAGCGTCTCGGCCCAGGAGCCGTAGAACTTGACGATGTCGTAGAAAACCTTGGGCGCGTCGGGGGAGTCGGGATACGTATCTACGTAGAACCGCGCCAGGTTGATGGCCTGAGGAAACCACCCGTAATCGGAGTAGCTGTTTATGGCGCGGCGGATGATGCCGGGGGTGTAACCGATGTCGAGGAAGCCGTTGTCAATCAGGAAGCGCTTGAAGGGATCGGGACCGAACTGCCAGTCTATGCCGA
>DATKYS010000134.1 GCA_035528375.1 bacterium | reverse complement strand
AAAATATTTCTATAATGTGCGCTCAATTGACCCTAATGAATTAAGCAAGGTAGAAAGGGCTTCTAGGTTTATTTTTCTAAATAAAACTTGCTACAATGGTCTTTGGCGAGTAAATAGGAAAGGTAAATTTAACGCACCATTTGGTTCATACAAGACCCCCACGATTTTAGATGAAGATAATCTTCTGTCTGTATCAGAATACTTGAATAGTGCTGAAATAATAATAAGATCTGCTGATTTTTCGCGGGCTATAGAAGATACGAAGTCTGGGGATTTTATCTATTTTGATCCGCCTTATCAACCAATAAGCGACACAGCTCACTTTACGAAATACAATGGCAGTGGGTTTGATGAGTACGAACAACAGAGGCTGGCAGAGGATTTTAGGTGTTTAGACAATCGAGGTTGTTTTGTTATGTTATCGAATTCAAATACAGATTTAATTAATGATTTATACTCTGATTACAGCATTACTGTAATCAAGGCAAATAGAGCAATAAATTGTAAGGGTGATAAGCGAACGGGAGCAACAGAACTTATTGTAACTAACTACTAGAAAGGTTTTTCTATGGCTACCGGCGATAGATTTAAAAAAGCAATAAGGGCATACATTGAATCTTGGAATTTACCCATTGATATAAAAGAAGAAAAACCAGTTGGTTATAGATTTGTAGGTAAACCGAGACATTTAGATTTAATCCTTAAACATAGCGATACAAATAAATATTTAGGTGTTGAGGCAAAATTCCAAAAAACCGGCGGGACAACTTTCCAGAAATTATCTTATGCATTACAAGATTGTAAAGCATCTCCGATACCTACATTACTTGTATTTGCCGATCCAAATAACAATATAGCTATAGATTTAAAAGCTCAATTAATATTCAGTGGTATTGGGATAGAACTTGACTTTAAATATGATGAAGATGATGAATCAACGGATACTATTATAGATCCAAACAATTTATTCCGTCAGCGTGTTTACATTGAGTTAGGTTTCGATTGGTTTACTCTTTTCTAGTTTTACTACCTGCTTGACATACCAATCTTCTGGCGTTACCATTTCCCCGCACTTCAACGCCCATCCACAGCTCCCCGACAAAAAAACACCCACCCACAGATTTTTTCCTGACCGAGGTTGCGCCAACCCGTTCCCCCGTTCCGCCGCCGGCGTGTATCGCCGCGCCGTCACTTTAGAGGTGTTCCCATGGAGCTCGCCGAGCTGAAGAACAAGAAGGTCGTCGAACTGCAGAAACTGGCCAAGGAGCTGGGCGTCACCGGCGCCAGCGGCCTGCGCAAGCAGGAGCTCATCTTCCAGATTCTGGGCGCCAAGACCGAGGGGGACGGCTTCGTCCTGGCCGACGGCGTCCTGGAAATCCTCCCCGAGGGCTTCGGCTTCCTGCGGTCGGCGGACTACAACTACCTCCCCGGCCCCGACGACATCTACGTTTCCCCGAGCCAGATAAAGCGCTTCGGCCTGCGCAAGGGGGACATCGTCACGGGCCAGGTGCGGCCGCCCAAGGACTCCGAGCGCTACTTCGCCCTGATACGCGTCGAGGCGGTCAACTTCGAGAGCCCGGAAACCGCCCTGGAGAAGGTCGTCTTCGAGGAGCTCACCCCGCTCTACCCCGATGAGAAGTTCGACCTGGAGACCCCGGACGAGGACCTCTCGATGCGGGTGATCAACCTGTTGTGCCCGGTGGGGATGGGCCAGCGGGGGCTCATCGTCTCGCCTCCCCGCGCCGGGAAGACGATGATCCTGCAGAAAATCGCCAACTCCGTCACCACCAACCACCCCGACGTGTACCTGATCGTGCTCCTGATTGACGAGCGGCCCGAGGAGGTCACCGACATGCAGCGCTCGGTCCGGGGCGAGGTGGTCTCCTCGACCTTCGACGAGCCGGCGGAGCGACACGTCCAGGTGGCCGAGATGATTCTGGAGAAGGCCAAGCGGCTGGTGGAGTGCTCCCGGGACGTGGTGATCCTGCTGGATTCGATCACCCGGCTGGCGCGGGCCTACAACGCCGTGGTGCCGCACTCGGGGAAGATTCTCTCGGGCGGCGTGGACGCCAACGCGCTGCACAAGCCGAAGCGCTTCTTCGGCGCGGCGCGCAACATCGAGGAGGGCGGCTCCATGACCATCATCGCCACCGCCCTCATTGACACCGGCTCCCGCATGGACGAGGTCATCTTCGAGGAGTTCAAGGGCACGGGCAACATGGAGCTGGTGTTGGACCGCAAGCTGGCCGACCGGCGCATCTGGCCCGCCGTGGACCTCAACAAATCCGGCACCCGCAAGGAGGAGCTGCTTCTGTCCGAGGAGGAGTGCGGCAAGCTCTGGGTCCTGCGCAACGCCCTGGCCGGCCTGAACACCGTGGAGGCCATGGAGATGCTCCTTTCCAAGATGAAGAAGACGAAGAACAACGAGGAGTTCCTCCAGTTGATGACGCAGCTCTAGGGGGGGGATATTCAACCCTCCCGGTTTGTGATGACGTAGGGGCGGACCTTCAGGTCCGCCCGTTTTTTTACATCATTCGCCCGATTGCGATGACGTAGGGGCGGGTGTCCACACCCGCCCGCGGGCCGACCTGAAGGTCGGCCCCTACGAGGAAGATGCGCCATTCACGCCTCATCCGTAGGGGCGACCGTCCACGGTCGCCCGCTTTTTGGTATTTTCTGAGGTATAATCGCCGGGGACCGAATCCGGAGCGCACTTGGCACTCGACGCACGCTACGGCGGGACCGACCCGCGCCACTTCCGGGGTTACGGGCCGTACCTCTCGGGGTGCGGGCGTGTGCTGGACTACGGCTGCGGCGCGGGAAATTTCCTCGCCTGGGCCGCCGGGCGCGGCATCCCCGCCGAGGGGTACGAGCCGGTGGCGGAACTCGCCGCCGAGGCCCGCCGGCGCGGCCTCACCGTCCACACCGCCGAGCCCGACCTCGCCCGCTACGACGGACTGGTGATGGTCTGCGTGATCGAGCACATGCCCCCCGCGGAGCTGCGGCGTATCCTGGGAAAATTCCGGGGGACGGTGGTGGTCCAGGCCGACGAGCCGCGCCACCGCGAGCCCTGGTACCTCTTCCGCCGCCGGTCGGATTTCTGGGACGACCCGGAGCACGTCCGCCCTTACACGCCCGAGGCGCTCCGCCGTCTCTTGGGTCAGTGCGGGTTCGAGGTCGTCGCCCGGGGACGGGTGAAGCCGCCGCTGCCGAAAATCTGGCAGGTGAGGTCGCTGGCGGTGCGGCTCCGGCTCTTTTTACGGGATAAAATCTTCGGCGTCTGGTGCCCCCACTTCGCCGTGGGGGTGAAAAAATGAAGAACCTCCGGGGAGGATCATTTTGAAGCAGGCCATCTTTCCGGGCACCTTCGACCCGGTGACCAACGGCCACCTGGACATCGTCCAGCGGGCGCTGCACATCTGTGAGCACCTGGTGGTGGCGGTGGCGGGTAATCCGCCCAAGGGGCTGCTCTTCTCCACCGATGAGCGGACGGCCATGATGGCGGAGGCCGTCGGCGGGTACGGCGACCGCGTCAGCGTGCTGGCCTTCCCGGGCCTGCTGGTGGACTTCGCCCGCGAGGTCGGCATCCACCTGGTCATCCGCGGGGTGCGCGGCGTGAGCGACTTCGAGGACGAGTTCCGCATGGCGCTGGCCAACCGCCGCCTGTTCCCCCAGTTCGAGACGCTCTTCCTCATGCCGTCGGAAATTTACACATACCTGAACTCCAGTCTGGTCAAGGAGATAGCGCGCCTGGGCGGCGACCTGTCCCACTTCGTTCCCCCGGCGGTGGAACGGGCCTTGCAGGAGAAACTGGCCGCCAACGGCGGTCGGATTTGAGGTGATCATGGTCGGGCGGATAACGCTCCTGGTTCTCTTCTGCGCCCTGGTCGCCCCCGCCTCGAACCCCCTCGAACCCCCCCTGGGCAACCCCCTCCTTTTAGACCCGACGCCCCCGCGCCTCATGGAGCTGGCCCTCAAGGGGCAGAGCGACATGGGGCCGCTGCCCGAGCCGCCGCCCTCGGGGTCCGACCTCCTGCACCTGGACCTCGTCCTCGAGTTCTTCCCCCAGGTCGGGACCCTCGCCGGCCACGCCGACTGGCGCATCACCCCCTCCGAGGGGAGTCAGGCGAAGCTGGTCCTCCAGCTCTCGGAGGAGCTCACCATCACGGGCTGCCTCTACGACGGCGTCCCGGCGGACTTCACCCGGACACAGGACGGCTTCTTCACCGTGAGCCTGGACCCGCCGCTCGGCGCGGGTGAGGAGGCGGTGGTCAGTGTCCACTACGAGGGGCCCCCCCCCGATAACAAGCCGCTCACCATCGAGCCGGGCCGCGTCCGCTGCATCTCCCACGAGTCCGCCGGCACCACGCACAACTTCTACCCCTGCTACAACTACCCCTCGGACAAGTTCACCGTCACGGAGCGCTACACCGCCCCGGAGGACCTGGAGTGCCTGGGCAACGGCGTCCTGATCGAGGTCACCGACGACCCCGGCGCGGGCACCCGGACCTGGCTCTGGGATTCGGTCTACCCCTCGGCCCACTACCTGGTTTGGGTCCACGCCGAGGACGGCCTGTCCTACGGCGTCCTGCGCGAGGAGCCGGTCCTGTTGGATTTCTACTGTTACGCCGACGAGCTGGACTGGGCCCTGCACGACTATGCCGTATTCCCGGCCATGTTCGACGACTACGAGGAGCACTTCGGTCCCTACGGCTTCGAGCGGCTGGGGCAGCAGGACATGTCCAAGGGGATGGAGTTCCAGACCCAGAGCGGGGTGGAGACCGACGGCGAGTCCGGCTACGAGTGGCTCGTGGCCCACGAGAACGCCCACCAGTGGTTCGGCAACCTGGTCACCTGCGCCGACTGGCGCAACACCTGGCTCAACGAGGGCTTCGCCAGCTACTGCGAGGTGTTGTGGGCGGAGAACCCCGCGTCCTGTTACGACGCCCGGGAGGCCCTCCTCGAGGATCGGGAGTGGTACTTCGCCGAGGACGTCCGGCGGCGTTACCCCATCGTGGACCCCGACGTGGACTTCTCCGCCACGGTGTACCTGAAGGGCGCCTGGATCGTGCACATGATGCGCAACCTGATGGGCGACGAAGCCTTCTTCGCCGGCATCCGCAGCTACCTGGACGCCCACCGCTACGGCACGGCGGTCACCGCCGACCTCGAGGACACCCTGGAGGATTTCTACGCGGGCGAGCACCATCCCGGCGACCTGGGCTGGTTCTTCGACCAGTGGTGCTATATGGCCGGTTTCCCCGAGTACCGCTGGCGACACTGGCTCGAGGGCTCGGTGCTTCACATCGGCGTGGATCAGGTGCAGTACACGCTCAACCAGACGCCCTACGTGTTCGAGATGCCGCTGGAGTTCGACGTGGTTTACGGCAACGGGGACGCGGAGCGCCTGGAGTTCTGGAACGACGCGCGGAACCAGGAGTTCACCGCCGAGCTGGAGCGGACCGACTTCCAGGGCGTCGTCTTCAACCCCGACGACCGGCTCCTGTGCCGGCACTCCGAGTCCGGCCTCTCCGTGGCGCTCGACGCCCGCGCCCTGCCCGACGGGGTCTGCATCACGGGCGGTGTCCGGGCGGGCGAGGCCGAGACCGCCTATCTCTACCGCGTCCAGGACCCGGACGATTCGCCCCTGGCCTGGGACGAGACGGATTTTCTGGACTGGGCGCTGTTGAACGTCTACGACGCCCCGGAAACCTTCACCTTCACCGACCGGCGGATTCCGTCCCCCGGCGTGTGGAGCTGGCTGCTTTTGGTCGTTTCCGATGACGGGGAGGCGTACTACCAGACCGAGCCGGTGCAGTGGGAAGGTCCGCGGTCGCGGGAGGTCGCGCTGGCGAATCCCTGGCCCTCGCCGGCGACGGGCGCGGTGAACGTGCGCTTCGATCTGCCGGAGTCGGGCCGGGCGGAGCTCTCCGTTTACGACCTTTCCGGACGTCGGGTGGGCACCGTTTTCGAGGGTGAGCTGGCCGCGGGTCGGCACGAAGTTTCCTGGGACGCCTCGGGCGCGAGGCCGGGGGTTTATCTGGTCCTGCTGGACACGGATTCGGGTCGGGCGCACCGGCGCCTGGTCGTCGCGCGGTAAGGTGCCCCCT
>DATKYS010000133.1 GCA_035528375.1 bacterium | reverse complement strand
CGTGCCTCCCCCCAGGGGGGGATGGAGAATGGGACGGCCCCACCCCTGCCGGCGCTAAAAAAACGGCCCCGCGGGGCCGTCATGCATCCAACAACCGTACTTCGCTCCCGACCGGCACTCGCCGCCTGTGGGCCCCGGTTCGCCTGGGACCCTACACGGCCTCGATGACGGACCCGCAGGTGGAGCAGCGGGTCTTTCTGCCGGTCAGCTTGGTGATGTTGCCGCAGTTCACGCAGAGGGTGTAACCGGGCGGCAGGTCGGTATCAGCGCCCCTCTGCACCTGTCGGTTCCGCTCGCGGATGGATTGGGCGATGTCGGAGAGCTTGCTCTTCGACCGGTCCCGGCTCTGCTGTCGTCTGGCCGCCGTCTCCTCTTCCGTGTATTCCACATCGCCCCCCGGCTCCATCTCGACCTCGACATATTCACCTTCGGTCTTCGCCTCCCGCTTGCGCCGGGCCATGATCTCGCTGACCGCACGGCGGTGCTCTTCCTCGTCCATCGTAGGCGCCTGGTTGGTCTCGAAGGACGTCTCCGAATCGGCGCTTGTCTCACCGGTGTCGAGACCGTAACGGTACGGACGATGGGAGGTTTGTGAGGAGAGGGGGGAGGAGGCGGGCTGGGAACTCGAGGAGGAGCCGCCGCCCTGCGCCGCTCCCTTGGCGTTCTTCACCGCCCGGCCGATGATGGGGACGACGACGAAGATGAGGATGAGCGGGATGATGAAACCGGGGAGGAAGTCTCCCTCCCCGCCGGAGACCAGGAAGGCCACCACGCCGCCGACCGCGACGAGCACGATGACGGCGGTGACGATGCCGACGTTGCACCCGGTGTTCTGGTTGGGGGTCATGGTCACGGTTGAACGGTTGGAAAGTGTTCGGGTGGATTATAGGCCGTCCGCGGACCCTTGGCAAGTCCCCAAAAAAGAGGAGCCCCGCGGGGCTCCTCTATCGTGTATTGGGCCGTATTACCTGGCTACGACCAGCCGGGTGGTCAGGGTCCCGTCGGCGGTGACCAGGCGGGCGATGTATACCCCGGCCGGGGCGTCGGTCGCGTCCCAGGCTACCGTGTGACGCCCGGCGGTCAGCTCACCCGACGCGGGTGTAGCCACCCGGCGGCCGGCGATGTCGTAGACCACCAGCTCGACCGCGCCGGTCTCCGGCAGGCCGACGTCGAAGCGGACGACGGTCGAGGCCGGGTTGGGGTAGGCCGCGGAGAGGGTCGTCCGGAAAATTTCCCCGAGGGTGGAGACGCTCACCGGGCCGTAACGCACCGCGGTGCCGTCGCCGGCGACCAGCTCGAGGTAGTAGTCGTTCGCTCCTTCGGCTTCGCGGTCCAGGTAGCGGCCGAGCGTCTCCGGGACGAGGGCGCTCGAGTTGAGCCGGTCCGAGCTACGGTAGAGGTTGACGCCGACCAGCCCGCCGGTGTCTTCCAGACGCCAGGAGAGGAGCACGCCGTCCTCCCCGGCCGTGCCGGTGAACTCGGTCACGTCGGTGCTCACGTCGTCGTCCACCGTCGTGGTGCCCTCGAAGGGCCAGCCGTTCTGGGCGGTGACGGTGACGTGCATCTGGCCGGGCTCGGAGGGATCGGGGTAGAGGATGACCTGGCCGCCGGGACCCGTCCTGTCGGCCACGTGACAGTCGTCCTCCTTGTAGAGGCAGACGAGGGCGCCATTCACCGGCGAGCCGCCCATCGTGACGTTCACGGTGAAGCCGCCGTGGCTCCAGTGGTCGGGGTACTGCACGGCGAGGTCACCCATCTCGTCGGTCCAGCCCACGGTCTCGTTGGGCCCGAGGACGTTGTTCTCGTAGATGCACCAGCGGTAGTACGCGGCACTGCCGTAGCCCTTGGAGGCCGGGACGAAATAATTTTTCATGTCGGCCAGGGCGTAGCCGAAGTTGGTCTTGGCCTCGCTGAACATACTGCAGAAGAACTGCTGGTCAATCAGGTCGCTGGGTCCGAATCCGGGCGACCCTTTGATGTACCAGCCGTAGCGCGAGTTCATGATGGTGGCGACCATCCCGCCCTCCGGGGCCAGGACGATCTGCTCGGCGAAGCACCGGGGGCGGTCGAAACCGCCGCACATGCAGCCGATGGAGTTTATCCAGCCGAGCTTGTCGCCGTTGGTCAGGGCGTAGGCGTCGGCGCCCGACATGTTGGTGGAGCCGCAGCCGATGACGGTGTAGTTGGAGTGGGCGCAGTGGTTGACGACGGCGCAGTTGCCGGCGTTCATCTGGGCGATGACGGCGGCGCGGCTGATGGTGCCGAATTTCTCGTAGAGCTTGGTGACGGGGTCGAACTGCGACGGCAGGTAGAGCAGGTCCACGAGGTCCTTGGCGTCGCCGCCCGAGGTTTGGTAGTCCAGGTAGGCCCCCAGGAAGAGGGCGTCGGTGGTGTGGCCCGCCGGAATCTCCTTCTCGTAGGTCAGGGTCTTGGACACCACGGTGTCCACTAAGCTCGCAACCGTCACGGGGTAGCGGGAGACGTACACGTCGGGGAACATGTCGGGGTTGTCGGCGGGCCATTCGCCCCAGTATCCGTCCCCGTCGAGGTTCCACGTTCCGTCCAGGTCGGAGAAGTAGAGGTCGCAGGGGATGAGCTGGTCGTCCTCGGAGCAGCCGCCGATGACCACGTACCCCCGGCGCTCCTGGACGAAGTTGCAGTCGCCGCCCAGGACCACCCACTGGGTGGACCAGTTCTCATAGGCGTCTATGATGAAGTTCCGGATGCGCTCGGCGTTGTCGCGGCCGGTGTAGTTGTCGAAGATGTACTCCGTGGTGACGATGGCCGTGGTGTAACCCTTCAGGAGCTTCCAGTCCCTCAGGGGCTCGAAGCTCTCGACGAAAGCCGTCGGGGTTATCAGCACCCACTCGGCGGTGTCACCGAAATCGGGTGAGTCCACGCTGGGCTCGGGATGGGGGGTTCCGGTGAAGGACGGCTCCACCACCGGCACGGTCACGTGGACGTCCCAGGGGTTGAGGACCATGCTTCTCAAGTTTTCCAGGCCGAACTCCGCCACCCGCCGCGTCACCCGGTTGGGGACGCGCACCTCGTAGGACAGCGGTTCGGTCGTTATCTCGAACTCGATGCGGGTGATGACCGAGAGCTTGCCCGAGGCCGGCTCGTAGATGAAGGGGCTGAACTGGGCCGCGGCCACGCCGAAGCCCGAGATGTTGCCGCCCCCGGCGGCCGTCAGGGGGACGGCGGGGTAGGGGGCGCCGGAGGAGTAGATGCCGTCGTCGAAGACCGCCCGGAACTCGACGGGCCGGCTCACCGGCTGCGGGGTGTTGGCCGGCATGACCACGTAGAATCCCGGCAGCTCCTGCACGGTGAAGTCGGTCACGGTGACTTCGGCGGCGCCCAGACCGGCCGGAACACTTACGAAGAGCGGGATGGTGGGCAGCATCGGCACGCCCTCTTCGGTGGGGTACAGACCCTCGCCGACCGAGGGGATGATATAACCCTCGCTTTTGACCAGCTCGACGAGGTCGGGGTCAATCTCGTAGCTGTAGGCCAGGGCGAGGGTGGTGAGTAGCAACGTCAATAAAGCCAGCTTACGCAAGATTCCTCCTGGGGATTGGAGGGATGTTCAATTTTCGACGCGAGATGTGCGAACAGAGAACCGATACCAGAAAAAAGTACCGCAGTCAAGGGGAGATTACCCCGGCGGGGTGACGGCGGTCACAGGGTACGCCAGGAAGGCGTTCCCGGGAAGGAAGCGGAGGATGGTGGCCGGAACCCCGTCCGGCGTCCCCCCGAACCGCCGGTACCCCTGCACGGCGCTGGCGACGAAGGTCTCACTCGGCGGTTTGCCCAGCTCGATGAGCCGGGCGATGAGCTTGAGCTCGCAGCGGTAGACCAGGAGGTTCTCGTAGTCCGAGTAGGTCACCTCCACGGTCGAGTAGGCGTGGGGCAGGGTGTGCAGCGTCTCGTGGTAGGCCAGGCAGTAGAGGTCGGAGGGGTTGGAGACGGCCGCGGAGCCGATGGGCCTGAGGTGGATCTGACAGACCAGGTCGCCGGTGGCGGGATCCTCCTTGAAGGGGCTGCAGCTCCCCAGGTTCACCCAGTGGCTGAACCCGGGGTTGTTCTCCAGGGCGGGGTCGTCCCCCACGGCTATCCTGACCTGCCGTTTACCGGCGGCGGCGACCAGCCGGAGGGGCGACAGTTTCAGTATGGCCCCGGCCAGCCCCTCGTACCTCTCGGGATCGGGGAGACTCTCGGTGGCGTAGAGGTTGCCCGTGAGGACCACGTTGGACGACTCCTCCGTCGCGTGGGAGAGCTCCTTGGCGTAGAGGTGGCCCGCCATCCACAGCACGGCGACCAGCAGGGCGACGAAGACCCCCTGCCGCGCCCGGTGCCGGGCGAGGAGCCGGGTCAGCTTCCTCAGCGGGTCCCTCCTGCGCTCGTGTTTCACTACCGCCACCCCGGCCTCCGGTTCCGACTGTATGTACACACCATTATATATCCCCGCGGGCGGATGTTTCAAAGCCCCGCCGCCATCCGGGCTAAAGCCTCCAGGACGGCGAAGGGGCGGACCCGCGCCCACGTGTAAGCCGCGGCGTACCTCTGCGCGTCGCCCCCGTGGAAGAGTAGCGGCAGCCGGTCCGGCGGCAGGCCGACGTTTTCGGCGTACCCCGCTAAGAGCCTCGCCACGGCCGCCTCGACCTGGACCCGGGCGCCCAGGCGCAGGCACCCCTCGGTGGTCGAGCCGAGGGTCGCGTCTATCGGCGCGTCGGCGGGCTCCAGCTCGGGCAGGGTTCTCAACTCCCCCAGCCCGGTGAGGATGATCCCCTCGCCGGCCAGAATCGCCCCCCCGGCGAACACAGGTTCGCCGTCCCGGACCCGCACCAGGTCCACGGTCACCGCGGTCCCGCAGCCCACTGCGGCGACGGGCGCGCCGAGAATTTCCACCGCGGCGTGGGCCGCCAGCACCCGGTCGTCGCCCAGCCCCTCCCCGTACAGGGCGGCGAGGGGGCACCGCTCCCGGGCACTCGCCGGCTCTATTCCCCGCCGGTCGAGCCAGCCGCGCAGCGCCTCGCGGGACGGGGGGTGGGTGGAGACGCCCAGGGCGCCGGAGATCCCTTCGAACTCATCGAGCGCCGCCCCGGGGTCGGCGGCGAAATCCCCCGCATCCTGCACGCGGACCGGCCCCAGTACGCCCTCGGCGACGCGGGCTAGCTTGACCCGGGAGTTGCCAAGATCGAAAACAAGATATACCATGGGGACAGCATAGCAATCGTGGGATTTTCCCACAAGGAGGAAAAAATGCCGAAGAAGATAGCGGTAATACTGTCCGGCTGCGGCGTCAAGGACGGCGCCGAGATCCACGAGGCCGCCTGCGCCCTGTTGGCGATAAAGAAGGCCGGCGCCGACTACGTCTGCTTCGCCCCGAACAAGCCCCAGCACGACGTCGTGGATCACCTCAAGTCCGCCCCCACCGGTGAGCGCCGCAACGTGCTGACCGAATCCGCGCGCATCGCCCGGGGCGACATCCGCGACCTGGCCTCTTTCGAGGCCGCCGAGTTCGACGCCCTGGTCATTCCCGGCGGTTTCGGCAGCGCCAAGAATCTCTCCGACTACGCCTTCAAGGGCGCCGGCGCCACGCCGGACCCCCAGTTCGCCGCCGCGGTCAAGGCCATGCACGCCGCGGGCAAGCCGGTGGGCGCCATCTGCATCACCCCCGTCGTGGTGGCCAGCATCTTCAGGGGCACCGGCGTCTCGCCCACCCTCACCATCGGCACCGACCCCGGCACCGCCGCCGACATCGAGGCCATGGGCTCCAGGCACGTCGAGTGCCTCCCCACGGACTGCGTGGTGGACGAGGCCAACCGCATCGTCACCACCCCGGCCTACATGTCGGCCTCCCACATCGGCGAGGTGTACGAGGGGGTCTCCAAGCTGGTCAAAGAGGTCCTCCGGCTGGCGTGAGCCCGATTTCCGGCGCGAAACGTGGGCGGGGGCGCGTCCCTCGTCCCTGATGAGGAGCCGCGTGTACGTTTTTGGACCGGTGCCCAGCCGTCGCCTCGGGGTCTCCCTGGGGCTCGACGTCACGCCGCGCAAGACGTGCAGCCTGAACTGCGTCTACTGCCAGCTCGGCCCGACGGACCGGCCCACGGTCGAACGCCGGAGCTTCTTCGAGCCGGAGGCGTTTTTCGCCGAGCTCGAGGAGCGGGCGCCGACCCTGCCGCACATTGACTACGCCACCTTCTCCGGTTCCGGGGAGCCGACGCTCAACGCGGACTTAGGCTATCTCATCGAGGGGGCAGGGACGATTCTAAAGGCGCCCGTGGCCGTCATCACCAACGGCACTCTCTGCTCCGATCCCGCGGTGCGGGCGGACCTCGCCCGGGCCGACCTGCTCCTGCCCAGCCTGGACGCCGCGAGCCAGGCGGTCTTCGAGCGCGTCAACCGGCCGGCGCCGGGCCTCGACGTTGAAGAGATCATCGCCGGGCTGGCGGCGCTCCGGGAGGAGTACGGCGGGGGAATCCACCTGGAGATTCTCCTGGTGGCCGGACTGAACGACACCGAGGAGGAGCTGGGGCGTCTGCGCGCGGCGGTGAGCCGCATCGGTCCCGACGTGGTCCACCTGAACACGGTGGTTCGGCCGCCGGCGGTGAAGTCCGCCCGGGCCGTCCCCGCGGACCGCCTGCTGGAGATTGCGGCGGGCTTCGACCCCCCGGCCGGGGTCATCGCCGATTACGCCGGCCCCGTCACCCGCGCGAGGGCCCTGGACCTGGAGGCCGAGATTTCCACGTACCTCCTGCGCCGACCGGCGAGGGCCGCGGACCTGGCCGCCGTTTTCGGCTGCGACGAGCGCGCGGTGAAGGGCGCCCTCAAGGAGCTGGCCTCCCGGAGTCTGGTCCGGCTGCAGCGCCGGGGCGGGGAGACGTACTACACCCATGCGGAGGGGGAATCTTGAGCTACGAGGAGCTCCTGCGTATCATCCGGGACAGGCGGAGCGTCCGCCGCTTTAGGCCCGACCTGGTTCCCTCGGAAGACGTCGAGAAGATGCTCGACGCGGCGCTGTGGGCCCCCTCGGGGAGCAACACACAGCCCTGGCTCTTCACCGCGGTCACCGACCGGACCGTCATCGCCCGGGCGGCGGACCTCGTCCGGCTGGAGGTCGAGCGCGTATCCCTGGAAGCGCCCGGTTTCGCCGAAACGGGGAAAGGCCTGACGCGCTGGGGCACATTCTTCGAGTGGGCGCCGCTGGTCTTCTTCGTCGCGGGGAGGCGGGAGCAGTCCTCCTGGCGAATGAGGCTGGCCGAGGTTTTCCCAGGACACCCCGCCGCGGGGGAGAGCCTCTCCTGGCTCGTCGGTTGCGCCGCAGCCGTCCAGAACCTCCTCCTCGCGGTCCACGCCCTGGGCTACGGCGCATGCTGGATGGGCGCCCCCCTGGTGGCGCGGGCGACGCTCGAGTATCTGCTGGAGCTGCCCGAGGGGTACGAGCTTCTGGCGGTGGTTCCTGTGGGTCGTCCCGCCGAGGAGCCGTCCGCACCCCGGCGCCGCCCGAGGGGGGAGACGGTCCGGCTGGTGGGCTGAGCTGACGAGTCTTAAATAAATAGAGTATCAATAGCTTTACCCACGGATTTTCGCTTGACGGGGAAATCCAAACGGGCTAGTATCCCCTACGGCTATTCGACACCCCCCCGGTAGGGAATCAGGCCATCGAAGGAGGAGTCCATGGCGTATGTGATTACCGACGAGTGCGTGGAGTGCGGGGCTTGCGTGCCCGAGTGTCCGGAAGAGGCCATCTCCGAGGGCGAGCCCTACGTGATAGATCCCGAGCTCTGCACCGATTGCGGCACCTGCGCCGAGGTCTGCCCCACCGAGGCGATCATCCCCGGCGAGTAGCCCGCGCCGGTATCGCTGCCGAATAGCGAGTGGAATTCAAGGGGCCCGAGAGGGTCCCTTCAACGCAATGCACGAAGTCCGGGGGGCCCGAAAGGGTCACTACATTTTAGCGAGTGGAATTCAAGGGGCCCGAGAGGGTTCCTTCGTCACAGCGCGTGAAATTCAGGGGGCCCGAGAGGGTCCCTTTATTGTGCTGTAGGTGAGCGGTCGTGTGGCGTCCCCGGCGCATAATAAATAAAACACGGTGAGTCGAGGCCCCCCTTCGTCGTCCAACAGGTCCGGTTTTTTCATTTTTATGTGACGGGGCCCCTTGACAGACTGCAATGTGGTTACTATTTTAGGCGCTCGGCCACCCTAGCCGGGGCGCTAGCGGTGCCCTCGCGGCTTCGGCCGTGCCAGCAATCCGCTATAGGCTGGGGCGAACGCCCGGCGAGGCGCAGGCGGACCGGTCACCGCGGTCGGGGCTGCGGCGTTGATGGCCCGGATCCCCGCATCCGGCAAAGGGTCGGGAACTTTTCCGACCGTCCCCGAACCCCGTCAGGCCCGGGAGGGAGCAGCGGTAGGGGTGCGCGGGAGTGCCGGGGACGATCCGGACCGGAGCCGTGGAACCGTCGGCGGAGCCGGTGGCGCGCGTCGGACCGGCGCCGGGTGGCCGTTTTTTAAACGGACCCACCGGAATTATTTGCAACTCAGTTCCGTACTTCTTTTAGATTTCGCACCGTACCGAAGTTGTCCCGAGCGATCCGATCGGCGGGGCAAGAATCTCCGGACCCTGGAGGCCCTGACCGTCGGGATAATCGGCACGCCGGACGTTGCCGATCTGAATCGGTGACAATCTTGACTGAACGTAGAACCGCACCCGCCGTGTCTTTTTGTTTTTCAGAGAGGCTTTTTTGTTTTTTATGGCTGATTCGTCACTTATCGTGCGCGGGGATTGACGAATCGGCCGGTGCTCGGTTATTCGTCTCCGGAAAAAGCACCTTTTACGCCAGCACGTCAATTTGGTAGGGTCATCTACAAACAAATAATGCAGGTTATTCGGTAAACAGGTGTCTGAATTAGCTTTTGCCAATGTATTTGCCATGTTTACCGATTCGTGTTAGCTTTTTGCTTTCCATAGGGCGCCGGCGCTGAGAAGCCGGCCGAAAGACGAACCATGCGGCTCCCACTCGGAAAGACTCTCCTGCCCAACCTCCCGCCGCAGAACCGGACGCTGTTCCAGCTTCTGCGGGCCTTCACCGTGAGCGGTTTCCGGGGTTACATCACACAGCACAAAGACGGGTCGTGTTTTGCTGTCCTGTGCCAGGGCGGGATCCCCGTCTCCGTGGTCACCCGCTGCGATTCGGGGGAGACGCTCTCGGGGCAGACTGTGGCCCAGCGGTTCTCCTCCGAGCTCGCGTGGGAAAACTGCCGGTTCGTCGAGCTGGACCAGAAGTCCCTGGATAAAGCCCGCATCATCTGCCAGGCGGACTGCTACGCCTCCGGCCTGGCGCCCACGTCCGCGGAGATGAACCGCTTCTACTCCGACTGCATCTCCGAGGGGCGCAACGGCCTGATCCAGCTCTACGACGAGGCCCGGGAGTTCTACGTCCCCATAAAACAGGGCCAAATCGTGGAGCGGCCCTCCGGCGAGGAGTACGATAACTTCCGCGCCCGGGGCGGATACAGCGTGGACCTCTACTGCTACCGCAACGGCCAGGTGGCCGACAAGCCGCTGTCGCTGGATAACTTCATCTCCCCCCTCTGGCTCCGCGACTTCCTCGTCCGTCAGCTCAACGCGAGCTTCAAGAAGTCCATCGAGCTGCTCCTCGATGAGCTCGGGACCGCCGAGATCGGCTCCGGGAACCTCGATCACTGGTTCAAACGGATCGGGGAGTTCCTCGAGACGTTCGTCTGCTCGTCTAGGCAGGCGAGGGTTTTTCTCGAAAAGGTCCGGGCGATGATGGAGAGCACCGAGGAGTTTCAGCACATCAGCCGGACCAATCCTTAAACCCATCGCGCGGAGGTGCAATGGACATCGTCCTCTACGTCATGAGCGGCCTGGGAATACTCCTGATGGCCTACGCCGTCTTCTCGTGCATCCGGCTGTACCGGATCGTGCCCGGCGGCAAGGCCAAGGGCGCCCTGGGCATTCTCCTCGTCCTCGTCGTCATCTTCCTCTTCGGCTACATCGCCGGCGCCGTGCTGCTGTTCAACATGGAGACGAATTTCGTCAAGGACGCCATCGTGTTCGGCATCTTCGACCTGGGCGCGGTCTTCGTCATCGTGGCGCTCGGCCTCATCCGGCGGATACTCACCTATTTCGAGGGGCGCAAGTCCTGACGCATCCGGTACGATGGGGGCCGAAAGGCCCCCTTTTTTTAATTATCCCAAAACCTTGACGCTCGGTTATTTTCGGACTAAATTAGCTATGTCAAGGAATAATCAGACGGATGGTGGCGTCATGAAAGCGCTTCATTCAACGGTAATCCTCCTGGTCCTGGCGTCCGTCTCCTCGGCCGGTGTGTGGCACACGGAGTTTGTGGACACCGATAGCAGCGTCAATTCAAATACTACCATCGCTTTGGATAGCGGGGACAGGCCCCGTATTTTATACTTTGACGACGATGATGACGCTTTAAAATATGCTTCATGGGATAATTATATGTGGAATATTGAAACTATAATATCCGGTAAACTGCGCTATTCTAATAATTCACTTGCATTAGATCAGGAAGGCAACCCGCATATTATATTCGCCGATGATAACTCAATTATATACGCATACCTGGTGGATGCGAGCTGGCATTTTGAGACGATTGGTTCCGAATATGGCATGGGCGCGGATCTTTCCCTTGCCCTGGATTCGGATGATAAACCTTATGCATCTTATTATAACTACAGGTTGTGCGACCTGAAGCTTATATACTGGGACGGTTATCAATGGAGAATTGAAACAGTGGACTCCGAGGGGGACGTAGGCATGGAGCTTTCGCTCGAGCTCGACGGTTACGACCGTCCCCACATCTCTTATTACGATTTTGATAACAAAGACCTCAAATACGCATACTTCAACGGTTCCGAGTGGTGCATAGAAACCGTGGATGCGGAGGGTCAGGTAGGTCCTTATTCTTCTATCGCAATTGATTCCCAAGACAGGCCGCATATATCCTATAGATACTCTGACGGTTCGACCACGGACTTGAAGTACGCCCGTTGGGACGGCGTCCAGTGGAGGATTGAAACAGCCGACGCCGAAGGTGATGCGGGGGGGTATACCTCTA